>CBFDBW010000222.1:0-5341 GCA_965603145.1 uncultured Syntrophobacterales bacterium | reverse complement strand
GCCCCGTATTTCATCAATCTTTCCGCATGGGCGAGAAGCAGGGGCAGCACATCAGTGCTCCGTATGCGACCCAGTCCACCGGTGAGAAAGGAGGTCTCACCGAACGTCTGGCAGTCGTCCACCCGGGCAGTTTTTGCCGTGATGCAGATGGGGACCGGGTGCCAGGAGTGGCTGGCGAGGCTGCACGGCGTTGAGTGGTCTCCGGTAATACAGAGGACATTGGGCTTCAGATCCACCAGGCGCGGCAACAACCGGTCGAAATGTTCGATCACCTCCACTTTGCCTTGGAAGTTACCGTCCTCACCCATGGAATCCGTTTTCTTGATGTGGAGGAAGAGGAAGTCGGTGTTGGGAAGTTCGCGCTCCACGAGATCTAATTCTTCCTCCACCGTGGATTGTCCTTCCTCGATCACTCGCATGCCGGCTAGCTTGGCCACACCCTTGTACATGGGGTAAGCGGCCACAGCGCAGGCTCGCCACTTGAAAAGCTCGCAGAAGTTGGGCAGGGGATCATAAATGTCAAAGCCGCGCATCATGACGAAGTTGGCCTTCGCTTCTCCTGCCAACACTTCTTTCGCCCTGGCGATGAAGGTATTGGCGAGTCGTGCACTTTCCTCAGCCTCGGAGGTCGGGTTCTTTTCCGTAGGCGCAACTTCCAGAGGCTTCAAGCCAATTTTTTGTGGATCACTGTCACGGAGCCGACCGTCCAGTTGCTTTCCCCTGAAAATCGCTGCGGCCCGGTACTCCTTGACGTGCTGAAGCAGCACCTGCACTCCCTCGATTTCCTTGATGTTTTCAGCAAGCAAATCAGTCACCCGTTTGCCTTCTTCGTCGGGGATACGTCCGGCGCGCCGATCCGAAATGGTACCGTCGGCTGCCAAAGTGGCAAAATTCAGTCGGCTGGCCATGTCACCCGACTCGAATACGAACGGTGTCCCGGCCGTATCCAGTACGCCCCGCCCGATCATATACTGGAACGGGTCGTAGCCGAACAGCCCGATGTGGGCTGGTCCTGAGCCCGGGGTGATTCCCGGTCCGAGTGGATCCTGAAACCCGCAGATGCCGGCCTGGGCCAGCGCATCCAGGTTCGGGGTGTGGGCGGCTTCCAGCGAGGTTTTCCCTTCCGGTCCCGCCAGACCACCCACTCCGTCCATGACCACCAGCACGACTTTGGTATCATTCTCCACAGCCAAGGAAGAAAGCAGATCTAAATCCATGTCTAATTTCCTTTCGCCTATAGGGTCCGCATTGAGGATCAAGTATTTTATTATAGAATCCATTTACCCAATTGCCAACCAGGGTTGGAGATAAATCATTTTCTCTATCCAAACAAACCCTCAGTCTTCCCTAAACCTGAAAAGATAGTGACCGAATGGTGAGATAGGATACCAATCTTGACTTACTGC
Organism: uncultured Syntrophobacterales bacterium; assembly: GCA_965603145.1. Lineage (GTDB taxonomy): Bacteria > Desulfobacterota > Syntrophobacteria > BM002 > BM002 > BM002. The sequence goes on along the minus strand of CBFDBW010000222.1, from coordinate 3,935 downwards.
AAAAAGTATTACTAATATTAACTCAAGTTTCGCATCCCCTGTTGAAGTGAATGACACGTCTACAGGGCGTTAAATGGCTAAACTGTTACCGTACTGATTTGACTCGTCCCACAAAGGATCGCCTTAGGTGATTGTTTTTTGATTCCTACTTTCGCAGTAATGACAGTAGGTTAGCATGCCACGTCATTCCCGCGCAGGCGGGAATCCAGTGGGGTGCGAAACTTGAGTATTAAGTTGATATTGGATTTAAACAAGGGAGGAAAAGATGCAGGATCAAGGTAGAATTAGGAGTCTGCGAGGGTTAGAAGACTTTGGCATCACCAACGCCAATACAGTTTGGTGGAACCTTTCGAGTCCAGCTTTGTATGAGCACGCTCTTCAGCGGCATGAGGGACTCATGTCCCATCTCGGGCCGCTGGTGGTTCGAACCGGCCAGTACACGGGCCGGTCCCCGAACGACAAGTATCTCGTCCGGGAGCCGTCCAGTCAGGACAAGATCTACTGGGGCGAAGTCAATCGACCCTTTAGCCCGGAGCGTTATGAGGCCTTAAGGACCCGGATGCTGGCCTATCTCGAGGGCAAAGATCTGTATGTGCAGGACTGTTATGTAGGTGCTGATCCGACTTACCAGCTACCAATCAGGGTTATTACCGAGAAGGCCTGGCACAGTCTTTTTGCCCGCAATATGTTGGTGCGGGAGTTGGATCCAGCCAAGCTCGGCCAGCACGAACCGAAGTTTACCCTCCTGGATGCCGCCGGTTTCAACGCCAACCCCGAACAAGACGGTACAAACTCAGAGGTAGTTGTACTCCTCAATCTGGGTCGAATGGAGGCCCTGATAGCAGGTACACATTACGCCGGGGAGATGAAAAAAACCATGCTCACTGTAATGACCTACCTGCTGCCTGAACAGAATGTCCTACCCATGCACTGCTCGGCCAACTATGGCAAAGACGAAAATGATGTGGCCCTGTTTTTTGGACTTTCTGGCACTGGCAAGACAACGCTTTCGGCCGACCCGGCAAGAACGCTTATTGGCGACGACGAGCACGGCTGGAGTGAAAATGGGGTGTTTAACTTTGAAGGAGGCTGTTACGCAAAAGTGATTCGCTTGTCAAAAGAAGCCGAGCCCGAGATTTACGAGACCACCAGGCGTTTTGGCACCATATTGGAAAACGTGGCCATCAACTCGGCAAGTCGTCGTCTCGATCTGGACAGTGACGCTTTCACCGAGAATACTCGGGCATCCTATCCTCTCTCTCATATTCCTAATGCCACCCCTGATGCGGCAGGGGGCCATCCAAGACACATACTCTTTCTGACAGCGGATGCCTTCGGGGTGTTGCCACCCGTTGCGAGGTTAACTCCGGCCCAAGCCATGTATCATTTCCTCTCCGGATATACTGCCAAAGTGGCCGGAACAGAAAGGGGCATCAAGGAGCCACAGGCAACCTTCAGTGCCTGCTTCGGTGCCCCTTTCATGGCCCTGAATCCGGTGGTATATGCGGATCTCCTGGGTGAGAAAATCGCAAAGCACAACGCCTCGGTGTGGCTCATTAACACCGGCTGGAGTGGCGGTCCCTACGGCACCGGGAAACGAATCAAATTGGCCTACACTCGCGCTATGGTTGGCGCGGTATTGAATGGCACCCTGGAAGAGATTCCGAGGACCAAGGATCCTTTCTTCGGCGTGGATGTGCCCGAGACCTGTCCCGATGTGCCATCCGAGGTGCTGCAACCCAAGAACACCTGGAAGGATCAGGCGGCTTACGACGAACAGGCGAAGAAACTGGCGTCCATGTTTGCGGAGAACTTCAAGCAGTTCGCTGAAGACGTCTCCGGAGAGATCAGCGGAGCCGGCCCTTCGTAAGTTTTTTCGGTAGCTGGGCACGAATGACTATATCTCTCGCCCGCTCCCCCTCGACTTCGCTCGAGTCCTCTGTGAGCTCTGTGAGAGATAGGAAAGGTGCGGCGGTTGATTCAGACCCTTCCAGCGCAGGGGTCAAGCAACTTGGTACCTTGGAGATGTTGAATGACAGGTGAAATCCTGTTTGTCTTTGGCCTGCTGCTGGTCACCATTATCCTGTTTGTTAGCGGGTTTTGGCGGCTGGACGTTGTGGCCATCATGGTAATACTGACTCTGATGCTCAGCGGTCTACTATCACCCGGAGATGCTCTGGCCGGATTTGGTGATCCTGTGGTGCTCCTCATCGCCGGGTTGTTTGTGGTGGGGGAAGGGCTTTTTCGTACAGGTATGTCCTACAGGATCGGCAATTGGTTGATGGGGGTGGCGGGAACAAGTGAAAACCGCTTGCTGATTCTGTTGATGCTGGTGGTGGCAGGGCTGTCGGCATTTATGAGTTCCACCGGTGCTGTGGCCATATTCATCCCGGTGGCACTAAACCTGGCGGCAAAGGCCGATGTCAGTCCATCGCGGTTGTTAATGCCCATGGCCTTTGCTTCGCTGATAGGCGGTATGCTGACCCTGATCGGCACACCGCCCAACCTGGTGGTGAGTACTCAGTTGACAAGGGAAGGGCTTGATTCATTCGGTTTTTTCGACTTTACTCCGATAGGCATTTTAGTCCTGGCTGTGGCGATTGGATACATATTGGTGGTGGGGCGTCGATCACTACCCGGAGAAACGGGTGTGGATGGGGCGATTCATGACCGCCTTTCCCTGCGAGATCTGGCTGAGGCCTATGATCTCATCGGCCAGTTACACCGTCTGCGTATCTGGGCTGGTTCACCTTTAGAAGGCAAAACTGTACCTCAGGCCAAGTTGCGTACCCGTTACGGGGTTACTGTGTTGGGTCTAGAACGGCTGCGGCGCCGTACTCGGACTGTCACGCCCGTGGAGATCCAAACGGAGTTCCAAGCTGGGGACATCATTTATGTGGCGGGTACAACTCCGCAGGTGGACAAGTTGGCAAAGGCTGAGGGTGTGGAGCAACTGGGGGTGGAATTGGGGCAAGTGCAGATCGCGGCGCAGGAGGTTGGGCTTGTAGAGGTGCTGTTGGCACCCAGATCGGCACTGATAGGGAAAACCTTGAGCGCAGCCCGTTTCCGTGAGCGCTACGGCTTGACCGTCTTGGGAATTTTGCGCGATGGCCAGCCATTGCAGGGGAATCTAGTTGAAACCGTTCTTGGATTCGGAGACTCATTATTGATGGGAGGAGGATGGACTCAGATTGAGTTACTGCAAGGGGAGCAGAAGGATTTTTTCGTCTTGAATCTGCCCAGGGAAATGGAGGAGGTAGCGCCAAAGCGCGCCAGAGCTGGCTGGGCCCTGGCCATAGTGGTGGGCATGATATTTCTGATGGCCTTCAAGATGACACCTAGCGTAACCGCGGTTTTGCTGGCGGCACTGGCCATGGTTCTCACCGGCTGCGTTAGCATGAAAGAGGCCTACGCTTCAATAAACTGGGAAAGTCTGGTGCTCATTGCCGGAATGCTGCCCATGGCGACGGTTTTGGAAAAGACAGGCGGGGTGGAACTCATTGCAGATGGGCTGGCGGACAGTCTGGGTGACATGGGGCCGCTGGCACTGATGGCCGGGTTATTCGTGATTACTTCCGTGTTCAGCCAGGTTATTTCCAATACCGCTACCACGGTTTTGCTGGCGCCAATTGCCGTGAGCGCTGCTTTGGAGGTGGGGGTTTCACCTCACCCTTACCTTATGACTGTGGCATTGGCTGCTTCAACGGCGTTCGCCACCCCAATGGCATCTCCGGTGAATACTCTGGTTATGGGGCCCGGTGAATATAAGTTCAATGATTTTGTCAAGGTGGGCGTGCCCCTGCAGCTCTTAGCCATGGTAGTTACGTTACTCTCTGTTCCGCTCCTGTTCCCTTTGAGGTAGTATATCTTGAACAAAGCCCAGGTTATGAGAGTAATACACATATCGGTCTGATTAATTACTTCAAGAGCATTCG
>CBFDBW010000221.1:0-5357 GCA_965603145.1 uncultured Syntrophobacterales bacterium | reverse complement strand
TAGGGGCGGGGTTTACCCCCGCCCGTTCAGTTTCTGTGCTCGCCCAGCGTCAGTTCTATCAGCTCACTGCGTTCGCCGCAAAGCGCAGAGCGCCAAGCGCATAGCGTTTTCTTACACTATCTCTTCACTCCCCATGCTCCATGCCCTATGCTCTATGCCTTTGAAACATCTGGACTAAATAAGTAGTTCGCGAAAGTCTTCCTTGGGTCTTACCGTAACTGTAATCTCCCGGTTCTCCCTCCCTGATAGCACGACAACCGCATCTTCACCAGTCGGTGCGTCACTATAGGCTGCTACGATACCAGTCGCCAATTCCACCTCTTGCTCAGAGACTTGAGCAGCTATCAACCCGGTGGGACCTGGAACTCCCTTGACTCTTAAAAGAAGATCTTCCTCCCGAACCAACTCCTGCAGTTTCAGGTTATCGGCATGTATTCTACCCACCACCAGACGTCTCCCGCTTGGAAGCCTCAGATGGCGACCACATTTGAGAAGCTCCACGTCGTGAAGCCCCACCTCTTCCTGGGTAGCCAAGAGATCCCGCAACCTTTCACCAAAGCCTGCCTTGGTGAGAATACAGCCGCCACCCGGACTGGGGTATTCTTCAATCCCGTAGTGAGCGGCGATAGCCATCTGAGGCTTGCGAGAACGTCCGTGGATATCGAGAAGCCTCTGGCGATCCACCTTGCCCAATTCTTCCGGCACTGTCTCCCATAACAGCTTGGCGCTCAGTGGCCGGAGAATGTACCCCCCATAGCCCGAGAGCTTATCCACAGCTCTGAGAGCGTCCTTTCGCTGTGACATGGGGCGCTGCCCCAACACCTCCCCCGTGGCAAGAAAGTCAAACCCTTCAGCATCCATGATCCCACCGGCAGTCTTGAGCATGAGCGCGTGGCAGTCGATGCACGGATTCATCTGGCTACCGTAGCCATACTTAGGGTTCTTGAGCATTTCCAGATGAATCGCGCCGATATCTATCACCCGCAAGGGTATCCCCAGCTGTCTGGCTGCCTTTTGCGCACCTTCCGGTCCGAAGAACGGAGTTTGAAAGGTAATGCCCGTCATCTCGATATCTTGATCCAGGAGCACCCTGACTGCCAGCATACTATCCAGGCCTCCGGACATGAGACCAAGGGCACGAACTTTCATGGTCTGCCTCAAAGCTCTGCTTTTCGGCGCTTTGCGCATGGCGCATAGCGCATAGCGTTTGTGGGCGAGAAATGCGGGAAAGGCGAGAAAGGCAATATGTTAAAGAAACCTCAGTGCCTTTCCCTCTTTTCTAGCCTGTCTCGCATGTCTCGCCTTGAACTAGTTCCTACTATTTATGCCTTACTAATAGATTCTTCCCCGTAATCGCAGTGCTCCAACAACGGACACTCAGTGCATTTTGCCTTCCTGGCTTTACACACTTTCCGGCCGTGCTGAATGAGCTGGTGAGAGAAGAGCGTCCACTTCTCCTGAGGGATAAGTTCCATCAAATCAAATTCTATCTTCACGGGATCGCGCTGCTGGGTGAGACCAATCCGTTGGGAGATTCGACCCACATGAGTATCCACCACAATCCCGGGCGTGTTGAAAGCTGTACCCAGTATGACGTTGGCCGTCTTCCTGCCGATACCGGGAAGTTTGACCAACTCCTCAAGGCTGTCCGGCACCTCAGCCTGATGTTTCTCCACCAATGCTGCCCCGCAGTTTTTCAAACTCTTGGCCTTATTTCTGAAAAAACCAGTGGGTCGTATATCCTCCTCCAACTCTTCTGGGGGAGCATTGGCATAATCTGCTGCAGTTCGATATTTCTTGAACAACTTTTTGGTGACCTGATTCACCCTCTCATCCGTGCACTGAGCTGAGAGCACAGTGGCCACCAGAAGTTCCAGGGGGTTGCTGAAATCTAAACTGATTTTGGCCTCAGGATAAGTCTTGTCAAGGATGTCAAGGATTGCCAGCATATCCTTCATGGCACCTCCGGTGAGCTCACTGCGTTCGCCGCATAGAGCATAGCGCATAGGGCATAGCGTGTGGGTAAACAGTAAATGGTGAACGGTAAACGGATTAGGATGTGCAGCTCAACTGTTTATTGTTTATCATTTACCGATCACTGCCTAATCGACCTTCTTGATCGCCAAATCTACGCAACGGACAACGGACCACTGACAACTGACATCAGTGTTGGCTAAGAGTAACACAAATGGTTTCTTAGACCCACCCGCCTCAATTAGTTGCCAGACATTACTCTTTCTTGCTTGACCCAATAAACCAGTTCGGTTAGCATCAGCCTTCCTTATCGACTCAGAACTCAATTAGGTGTTATCGTTCAGTTGAGGTTAGAGGCTTGGCCATGGAAACAGAAGCTTTTCCCTCAGAAGGCCAGATTGTGGCAGTATCCGTCAGCCAGCGCAAGGGCATTAAGAAGTCAAACCTACCTGAATGCAAGCTTCTTGAAGATGAAGGGTTAGACGGTGATGCCCACGCCGGGGACTGGCACCGGCAGGTTAGTCTCCTCGCCATGGAAAGTATCAATAAGATTCGGGGAAAAGGACTTGAGGTTTCCCCTGGAGATTTTGCCGAAAATATCACCACCTCTGGACTGAAAATTTGGGAGCTTCCGATGGGGACCCGGCTGGCCGTCAGCAGTGAAGCGCTGCTGGAAGTTACGCAGATTGGCAAAGAATGTCACGACCGCTGTGCCATCTATCACCAGGTGGGAGACTGTGTCATGCCGAGGGAGGGAGTGTTTACTCGCGTCTTGCGTGGCGGCACTATCAGGCCTGGAGATGAAGTTCGCGTTTTGCCACAAACTGATGGTTAACAACTTCTGGAATTTAATGATTCAATAGTGTAAGATAATGAGTTATAATCTTTCAATTTTTCAATCCCCAAACTCACAATCTAGCTGACGGAGATCTCCTATGCACCTTAATATCATCTGCCCGTTCTGCGACAGAAAACACCCTGTTCCTTTTGATTTCGACGATGTCTATGATTGCGACTGTGGTGCCAGTTACTGGATCGGTAGCAGTAGTCTACTCGAAAATGAAATGACCATGGTCTCAAAATCCGTCTTGCCCGGCGACTTCATGCGGCTTCCTGAAGAAGAGGAACTGGGATTGTGCGAAGTGGTGGTGAACAAGGAGTTCGATCAACTTATCTCACTCATACAGTCAGATGAGACGCCGGAAATGCGTTTCTGTAAGTATGACCCCTCCGCTCAGCTGGCCCTCGTCTGGATGAAGAGACCATGAGTGTTTCGGTTTATATCTTTCCCCTTCTTCAATGTATTCCTGACACATTCAGCTATTGTTCGACGATGCTCGTATTCCAATCTTCCCATTGCGGAGTGAAGCGGAGCTGACTCGTGGGGACGTTCCGGCTGGCTCTCATTTCAATGCCCTGGCCCCTGGTCAATCGCCCCTCCATACAATTAGCCACTCTCAGGAGTTTCCTCAAAGAAAAAGCGCCAGAGGTAGAGACCGATTGCTATCATCCTTACCTCCAGGTCGGCAATCTCCTGGGAATTCAGGCTTATAACAATATTGCCGCGCGAACCTGGATGGCGGAGGCTATTTACGGTTATCTCTTGAATCCGAAGAAAAGGGCTGAGATCCTGGATCTGGTTCGCAAAGAACATGCTTCCAGAGCCAAAAAGGCTCCTCCGGACCTGAAAACTATATCCAGTGAAATTGATCGTTTGCACCAAGGTCACCATTTCGATCTGGAATGGTCGTCCTACAATCTCGTCGGCTTTTCCATCTGCCTTTCGCAATTGACCTCGTCACTTTATATGATCAGGCAGATTCGCGCCCGCCACCCCAGTTGCCGTATCGTGGTTGGTGGTTCCAGTTGTGCTGGTGAGTTGGGTTACTCCTTGCTCGCCAACCTACCCGAGATCGATTTCGTGGTGAGCGGCGAGGGTGAGCTGCCGCTGCTGGATTTAATCAACCGGATCAAGAAGGATGAGCTGGAAGGTGATGAGTCTTCTGGACTACTGTGGCGGGATGCACAGGGGGACATCAGAGGGGGAGAACTCAAGCAACTGCCGGATCTCAATGATCTCCCGGTACCGGAATACCGTGACTACTTTCATGAATTGAGCCGACAGCCCCACCTGTCCTCCTTGGTGCCCAGCCTGCCTATGGAAACCTCCCGGGGATGCTGGTGGCATCGAGTCAAGACGGGCTCGGTGGAGCGAGCCTGCAAATTCTGCAATCTGAATCTACAGTGGCGGGGTTACCGGAGCAAAGAGCCGCTCCAGGTAGCACGTGAGATGGAGGAACTGTCTGCAAAGTACGCCAGTCTCAAGTTCTTTTTTGTTGATAACATCCTCGACAACAACAAGCTCCATGAGCTTTTCAGATGCATCAAAAATGTAGAGCGTGATTTTGAGATTTTCACTGAACTCAGGGCATCGGCTTCGCGTTCCGACCTCATCCAAATGCGACAAACTGGGGTCACCCAGGTACAGGTCGGCATTGAAGCACTGAGCACCAGACTCTTGCGAAAAATCAACAAAGGGACCACGGCTATCCAGAATATCGAGATCATGAAACATTGCGAAGAGCTGGGTATCCAGCATCTGTCCAACCTTATGCTCGGATTTCCTGGAAGTGATGCCGAGGATGTGGCGGAGACCCTCAATAATCTGAGGTTTGTCATGCCATTTCAGCCCCTGCGCAAGGTGCGCTTCTGGCTGGGCCAGAACAGCCCGGTTGCCCTTCACCCAGAAGAGTATGGCATTCGGCGCATCACCAATCACCCGCATTATCAGAGGTTGCTTCCGGATTTCCTGGCGAACTCTCTCTGCTTGATGGTCAAGACCTACGTGGGTGATCGGATCAGGCAAAAGAAACTTTGGCGCCCCGTAGCCCGCGAGATTGAACGTTGGCAGCAGCGCTATGCATCACTGCGCCGGCAACATTTCCAGACACCCTTACTGAGCTATCGGGACGGAGGGGATTTTCTCCTGATTCGCCGGCGCGCCGAGGGTTCTGAGATGGAGACCTTTCGCCTGCGGGGATCCTCCCGCGCCATTTACCGCTTTTGCGAAACACGTCGAACCTTAGAAGAAATCCGCAGGGAATTTCCTCGTCTCTCCTCGGACAAGCTTCAGACCTTCATTTCACATATGGTTGGCAAACTTCTCATGTTTCAGGAGGGGAGGCAAGTCCTCAGCCTGGCGGTCAGCGAGGAACCACACAAGGTTTTGTGTGATCCGGAGAAGGAAATACTAGGGACCCCTTGGACAGGCTCAGGGCAGGTAAGCACTAGGAACTAGGCACCAAGAACATGTATCATTTTACAATTCACATTGCGCATTTCGCATTTCACTTGTAGGATTTTTATTTCATTTTAGACACTTT
>CBFDBW010000220.1:0-5379 GCA_965603145.1 uncultured Syntrophobacterales bacterium | reverse complement strand
GGATCTATTGATAGACATCCGGGTTAAGACCCCGGTGAAACTCAACAAACGTCAGAAGGAGCTTTTACGAGAATTTGCCGAGATCGAAAATGGCAAAAAATCCTCTCAGAAGCCTTTCAAATTCTGGAGTTGGGGGGAGGATAAGGGGAAACGGTCCAAGTCAAAACGCAAGCACTAATGATCTCTTGAAAAGTCATTAATGAGACGGCACAGCAAATCCGCCTGCGGCGGACAGATGGACTTTTTACGAAGCCGTCAAGCATTAGGACCTGCAGACCTGAATACCTGAGAACTTCAAACCGCGGCTGATGTCAACAAGGAACTACCACGATGAACGTTGGGCAGAATCAGCACAAACAGTTTGATGAGCTTCAGGCCACTGCTCTATTCTGCCCCAAATGCCGCGAGGCAACACCGGTTCGGCAAAGACTTCTCCTTTTTCTCCCTGACGGTGAACTCCACGAGTATCTCTGTCAATATTGCGGCAGCTCAGTGGGAACCAAAAAGGTTACCCAACAACCAGATTTCCAGCTCGTAGCTCGCTGAGGAGATTGCAATTCGGTTTACTCGGTGGTCCGCGGACCGCCATTTTTATAGGTAAACGCATGCTTACAGTAAGCCGTCAGCGGTAAACGGTAAGCGGATTGATATGGTACCTTAAACTGCTTACCAGATCACTATGCTCTGCGCTATGCGCGAACCGGAGGTTCGACAAAGTGATAGAGGTGGAAAACCTAACCAAACTCTACGGCTCGGTGGTCGCCCTGCGCCAGGTAAGCTTTCGGGTGGACCAAGGGGAAATCGTTGGATTCCTCGGCCCCAATGGAGCAGGGAAGACCACTGCTCTGAGGATTCTCACCTGCTTCATGCCACCCACCTCGGGAACGGCTCGGGTGTCTGGACTGGACTGTCAGCAGCATTCTTTAGAGGTGCGGGGCAAAATTGGCTATCTCCCCGAAAATGTACCCCTCTACCCGGATATGACCACCCGCCGTTTTCTTGCATTTGCTGCGGCCGCCAAGGGGGTCTCCCGCTCTCGCTGTGGGCAAGAGATAGAGCGGGTAATGGAAGTCTGCACCATTACCTCAGTGGCCGAGCGGCTCATTGGGCATCTGTCCAAAGGTTACCGCCAGCGCCTTGGTATCGCCCAGGCACTTTTAAATGATCCAGCCATCCTTATTCTGGACGAGCCCACCATAGGGTTGGACCCCACCCAGATAGTTGAAATTCGCTCCCTGATTAAAAAGTTGGGTGCTGAGCGCACCATCATTCTCAGCAGCCATATCCTTCCCGAGGTGAGTCAGATCTGTCAACGTATCCTCATCATTAATAATGGCCAGATAGTTGCGACTGACACTCCGGCAAATCTCACCGCTCAACTACAGCGAAACCTGCAAGTGTATCTCGAGGTCGAAGGGCCCAGGACTGAGGTTATGCAGAAGGTGGAGGCGATGACTGGTGTTTTGGAGGTCAAGCCCACCAACGGTGAGTCCAGCTATCTCATAGAGACCAGCCGTGGCCAGGATTTGCGCCCTGAGCTGGCTCGCACAGTGGTGGAGAGCGGCTGGCAACTCCGTGAGCTTAAGCTGCAGGACTTGAGCCTGGAGGACATTTTCATGCAGCTGATAACCGATGAAGAGGCCGGGGAGGAGCAAGGATGAAGGGAATCTACGTGGTCTACCGCAAAGAGCTGTACCAGCTTTTCGCTTCACCTATCTTTTATGTGGTTGCCTTCATCTTTCTGGGCCTGGTCGGATATTTTTTCTACTCGTCGGTTGCCTATTACTCTCTTTTGAGTTTTCAGGCCGGCAGGAATCCCTTCCTCTCTGAACAGCTCAACCTCACAGACATGGTACTTGAGCCGTTTTTTGGGAGCATCAGTGTTGTTCTGCTGCTCATGGTACCACTCATCACCATGAGGCTTTTCGCCGAAGAGAAAAAAACGGGCACCGTAGAATTTTTGTTTACCTACCCAATCTCTGACCGGGGGGCGGTGCTGGGAAAGTTCACCGCTGGCGTCTCTGTTTTGGCTCTTCTTTTGGCGGCCACCCTGCCTGCCATGTTCTTACTGGAGGCTTTCACCAATCCCCCTTGGCCCAGCATCATGGGTGGCTATCTGGGCCTTTTGCTGACCTGTAGCGCTTTTGTCAGCCTCGGCCTTTTTGCCTCCTCGCTGACTCAGAATCAGATAATCGCTGCGGCTCTAGCTTTTGGAGCCTTGCTGCTGCTGTGGATCATCGGTTGGGCCGAAACCCTGGTAGGTCCCACCCTGGGGAGTTTCCTTAAATATCTCTCCCTGCTCACTCATTTTGACAACTTTGCCAGGGGAATCCTGGATTCCCGGGATGTGTTTTTCTATCTTCTTTTCACTCTGTTTTTTTTGTTTACCACTCTTCGAATCCTGGAATCTCGTCACTGGAGGGGGTAGTCGGCAATGATCAGGAAGCCTGGTAAGCCTACTCTTCTGTCCAATACCGCCTTGGGCTTTATTGCCTTCTTAGGCATTTTGATTTTTGTGGCCCTTATTGGCCAGCGCCATCCAATGCGGCTGGATCTTACCGAAAGCAAACGCTACAGCATCTCAGATCAGTCGCAAAAAATTGTGGAGTCACTGAAAGACGATATCAATATCAAAGGTTTTTATCAGGAAGCCGACCCCAATAGGGAGCAAACCCGCAATTTACTGGAGACCTATCGATACTACTCAAAGAAGATTAACTATCAGTTCACCGATCCCGATCGTGATCCCAGTCTGGCAAAACATTATCAGATTCGCACGTATGGGACTTTGGTACTGGAAGGTTTCGGCAAAACTCAGACCATATCCATCGCCGACGAAGAAACCATTACCAATGCCATCCTGAAGCTGACTCAGGAGCAACAAAGGACGGTTTACTTTTTAGCTGGTCATGGGGAGAGAGATATTAGCAATGTCGACAAGGACGGCTATTCCACGGCCAAAGCTGCCATTGAAAAGGAAAACTTCCAGGTAAAAACTCTCAATTTGCTGGTGGATCCCAAGATCCCCGATGACGCTGCCGTCGTGGTGGTCGCTGATCCGAAAAAGCCTTTACTGACCACTGAACTCGATGCTTTGCGACAGTACATCAACCAAAACGGCAGTGTCATGTTCTTGCTCGAACCATTCTCAGATGGCGGTGTGGCTGGCTTCCTTAACTCATACGGAATTACCATCTCACCTGACATTATTGTGGACACCATGAGTCGAGTCTTTGGAGCCAGCTATCTCATTCCGGTTATTACCGAGTATGGTTTTCACAAGATCACAGACGGCTTTAACGTTGCCTGTTTCTTTCCCACAACAAGATCCATTGACTCAGCCAAGGGGATCCCTGACTCCGTTGATCTGCTTGAACTCGCCTTCACCTCCTCTTACTCCTGGGCTGAAACCGACTACCGTCTCGTTCAGCCAGAAGCACCCAAGTTTGATGAAACCAAGGACAAAAAGGGACCGATCAGTGTTGCTGTTATTGCTGCAATTTCAGCCGAAAACCCGGGAAATGATCGAAAGAGCGAGGAGCAGGAAGCTGGTAAGTCCTCCGAGGCTACTGGCTCTGGGGGGCAGGCGCAGCTTCTGCTGTTTGGTGACAGCGATTTCGCCAGCAACAGCTACTTCAACCTGCAGGGCAACTCTGACTTTTTCCTGAATTCCATCAACTTCCTGGGGCAACAGGAAAATCTCATCAGCATCCAACGTCCCAAGACAGCGGGCGCCCCACTGACCCTGAGCAGGTCGCAGAACCGACTTCTTTTTTGGGTGGGTTTGCTGTTGATGCCGGCGGTAGTAGTGGCATCCGGGTTGGCAGTATTTCAGTTGCGGAGAAAACATCGATGAGAACAAGAACCGCTCTCATCTATCTTACCGTTTTCTTGGTACTTGCCGGATATTTTTACTACTTCGAGGTAGTTGGCCGCAGGGCCCGTACCGAGCAGCAAGAGGCAGCCCGTCATCTTTTCCAGGTGGACACAGCCCAAATCACTGCCCTGCAACTGGACAAAGGTGAGGGCAAACCCATCTACCTGATAAAAAACGGCCATTGGCAGATTGTTGAACCCATACGTAGCCGGGGCGATGAGTTCACCGTGGAAAGTTTATTGACCACCGTGGAGTCCCTTAAGATGGAGCGCGAGGTAGAGGCTGCGGCGCAAGATCTTCAGCCTTATGGTCTCGACCAACCAATGCTGCACCTCTCCTTTCTGGCGGCCGGCTCACGCCATCAACTGCGCATTGGGGCCAAAGCAGTGGTGAGAAATCAGTACTACGCCAGCAGCGACCAGGAAAACCGCGTGGTTTTGATCGCCGGGGCGCAACAACAATCATTGGACAAGAGTCTCTCTGATTTGCGCAGCAAGGCATTTTTCACTGTGAACAGTGATGAGGTCGAGCGGATAGAACTTGGTCGCGGCAACAACGAGCTCATTCTGACCCGAGATGGAAACAAACTGTGGCGGGCACCTGCAGCGGTTGGGATCAAGATCAAGACTTCCAAAGTGGAACGGTTTCTCAGTTTGCTTTTCCGGTTACGTGCCAAACGATTTCTGGACAACGAGGAAAGAAATCTTGCTCGACTGGGATTGGACCCTGCCAAGATTCGAATCCAGATCACTGCCAAAGAAAAAACCGAGACCTTGCTGCTCGGGAATACGAAGAAGGACGAAGGCACTTACGCCAAAGGCGGGGAACTTCCCGGGGCGGCCATGGTGGAAGAGAAAGTATTGGAAGAGCTGCCCCGGACTCTAAGCGATCTGGAAGACCGCACCTTATTGGTATTCGACCTGGATCAGGTCCAGGCTCTGACACTGGTCTTGGCTGGCGAGGCTGCCAGGCTGGAGAGAAATGAGGATACATGGAATTGGCTTGGCGATGGACAGCGAAAAGATCCAGAAAACTGGCGGGTCAACTCCCTGCTCTGGAACCTGCAGGAACTAGAGTACCTTCCTGGTGACTTCCCCCGGGAGCAATCTTCTGCCGAAAACAAAGAGCTAGACCTGATTCTCTACTCTGAAAATGATGAGAAGCTTGGTACTTTTTCCCTGGCAGAAGTTCCGTCTGAAAAGACTGTACGCGGAGTGCTCCGGTTCTCCAAAGCAAACGAGACAGCTCGAGCCCATTGGCTGAGTGGCGAATCACTCAGGGAGTTGCACGAAAACGCCAAGAACCTGTTGTCAACCGGGGCATAGGGAAATACAGCTGGCAGGGAGCAACAAGCAGCTCTCATCGAGCTTCGCGTCATGTGCCTTCGGCGTCATTAGGTCATTACGCTCCGCTGCCATTTATTCTAATCGGTATAAGATCGCGGCTAGAAAGCCGCTCCCACAGAAACTACTTTTGGCGGGCACAGAGGCCCGCCCTACCAA
>CBFDBW010000219.1:0-5400 GCA_965603145.1 uncultured Syntrophobacterales bacterium | reverse complement strand
TACGAAAGCATCGACTAGCCGAACAATATTCTTGTCAGGTTTTGGAAACATAAATAATTAGGTGAAGACATCTATAAGATTAGGAAAGAGATATGCGTAAAATAGAAATCTATGACACCACCTTGAGGGATGGAACCCAGGCTGAAGACTTCAACCTCTCCCTGGAAGATAAGATTCGCACTTCCAAGAAGCTAGATGAGCTGGGCATACATTACATCGAGGGCGGCTGGCCGGGGTCAAATCCGAAGGATGTGGCCTATTTCAAGGAAATCAGAAACTACGAGCTGAAACATGCGAAAATCGCAGCCTTCGGCAGCACCCACAACCCTCGCTCCTCAGCGGATAAGGACCGCAACCTGGCCGCGCTGCTCAAAGCAAAAACCGAAGTGATTACCATCTTTGGCAAGAGCTGGGATGTGCATGTGCGCGACGCCCTGCGTACCACACTTGAACGCAATCTGGAAATCATCCACGGCTCTCTGGCCTTTCTGCGGCCGAAGGCATGGAAACTGTTTTATGATGCCGAACACTTCTTTGATGGCTTCAAGGCCGACCCTGAATACGCACTTGCCACCCTCAAATCAGCGCTGGAAGCAGGGGCCGACTGCCTTGTTCTCTGTGATACCAATGGCGGAACCCTTACCACAGAACTGCAGAAGATCATTCGGCGGGTCAAAAAGGAGTTGCCCAAAGCGGAGCTGGGCATACACACTCACAACGACTCAGAGTTGGCTGTGGCCAACTCGCTGGCGGCGGTGGAGCTGGGTGCAAACCATGTACAGGGTACCATGAACGGGGTAGGGGAGCGCTGCGGCAACGCCAATCTTTGTAGTATTATCCCAGCCATCAGACTCAAGATGAAACTGGATTGCATCTCGGATGAGCAGCTCGTCAAATTGCGCGAGAGTTCTCGGTACATCCTTGAACTGGCCAATATCAGACCGTTCAGGTACCAGCCCTATGTGGGGAGGAGTGCATTTGCCCACAAGGGTGGGATACATGTGGCCGCAGTTGAGCGCAACCCGAAAACCTACGAGCACCTGCAGCCGGAGCTGATCGGCAACCGCCGACGAGTTCTGGTGTCAGACCTTTCCGGTCGGAGCACCATTAAACAAAAAGCTGAGCAGTACGGCCTGAAGATTTCCAGCAAGGATCCCGTTGCCATGCAGATTTTGGAAGAGCTTAAACAGCTGGAACATGAGGGTTTTCAGTACGAGGCGGCGGAAGGCTCTTTCGAGTTGCTGCTGAACAAGGCAGTGGGTAAGGTGAAACGATATTTCGAGCTCGTTGGCTTCAGAGTTCTGGTGTCCAAAACGGATGAAGGCCAGCCGTCGGAGTCTGAGGCCACCGTCATGGTAAAAGTCGGTGGCAAGGTGGAGCACACTGCTGCCACGGGAGTGGGGCCGGTGAATGCTCTTGACAGTGCGCTGCGCAAGGCCCTGGAGAAATTCTATCCGGAGCTCGCAGAAATGAGACTCAACGATTACAAAGTAAGGGTCTTGCCCGGTAAAGAAGGAACCGCTGCCAAAGTCCGGGTGCTCATCGAGTCAGTGGACCGAGAGGGTGTGTGGGGCACGGTAGGAGTTTCCGAGAATATTCTCGAGGCGAGCTGGTTGGCCCTGGTAGACAGCATCAACTATAAGATGTTCAAGGACGAGAACAGACGATAATCATAGGAAAGCACCACGTCTAAAGGATCTTTCAGCCCGGTATGAGATGAACCGTTTTTCTCGCTCGCAAGCGGCCATCATCATTCTGGTGTCGCTTCTTATCCTGACCTTCTATGGGTGGCGCCATTACGCCCACAATCGCCAAGGTGGAGAGTCCTCTCTATTTCTTCCCACGGAATCAATCGTCCAAGTGAGCGGCGAGGTGCGTAATCCGGGAATATACTCCTTCGATCCACCAGTAACCGTAAGTGAGACGGTGGCTGGCGCTGGGGGACTACTTCCGCAGTTGAATCCGGAGCCAGGGTGGACAAAAGTGGAAGTTGCTCATGCCAGACGAGTGCACATCACGGCTACTGGCGATGGCTTTGCGCGGCTGAGTATGGGATGGATGGAGGTATCGAGTCGTCTGGCCCTGGGAGTGCCACTGGATCTAAACCAAGCATCGGCAGGAGAGTTGGCCGAGGTGCCAGGCATAACTCAGACCTTGGCCGAAGGTATCGTGGCTCAAAGGGACCGTCTTGGTGGGTTTTCCAAGTTGGAAGATCTTCGTGCTGTGAAGGGTATTGGTCCGGTAACGCTAAAACGGCTGCGGCCGTCTTTGACAGTAGGCACCGAGGACTAGGCACAGGGTAGATTGTAGATTTAAGATTTCGGATTGTAGATTGAAGATTCCGGCTAGAGTCTTCTCACTCGAATTGAACGTCGCCTTTCTATGGGTATTTCCATAGTAACCGTAGTTCCCTTCCCGACCGTGCTCTCGATCTTGATGGTTCCATCGTGGTCATTAATGACACGCTGACTTATGGTAAGACCGAGGCCTACGTGCTCATTTTTTGTTGTGAAAAGCGGGTCGAAAACCAACGGCAAATCCTTTGGCTTGATACCGTAGCCATTGTCACTTACGCTGAATTGGATGCGGTCTCCAAGGGCGGTTGCCTGAATAGTAACCCCCACAGTGGGATCGCCTGATTCCAGCGCATTGGTGATTACGTTGGCTAGAGCTCTGGCCATGAACCCCAAATCCATAAAGGCGCTGAGCGACCGTAGCTCTTCAGCAGATGGTGCATCCCATTCTGAGACTGCTGCCTTTACAGGTTCCGGAATCATATTCAGAGCCCGATTCAGCAACTGCTCAAAATTATCTTGTCCCATGGCGGGAAGAGGTAAAGTTGTAAAATCGGCGAGATTCCTCAATAATTTATCCAATCGGCTGGCTTCTTGATAGATGATTTCCTGGTAAAGCTGTTGATCTCTCTTATTGAGCCCCTTCCTGAGCAACCGGGCAGCAAATCCACCTATCGCGGCAATTGGGTTGCGGATGTGATGAGCCATTTGATCCACGACCTTTGCCATGGACCGCACTCTTTGGGTCTCCATGAGCTCACGCTGGAGGGTTTTCAAGGTGCCAATATCCTGAATAGCGGCTACGATAATATCCTGTGCGCCGCTTCGGTAGAGGAAGGTGGTGATGTAGGCGAAGAACTCCTGGTTCTTTCTATCGCGCAAAAGCGCCTCACCCTCAAACCTCCCCTTTTCTCTGGTGAGTTTGATTATATTGGGTAGGAATATTTCGCAATCGTCCTCCAAAAACAGGCATGATATAAGACTGTCGCTCCATTCGTCTGGTCTGAACCCCAGCAGCTGTTCGGCAAAATTGTTGGTAAATATAATGTGTCCGCCAGGCTCAAACAGGACAATTCCATGGGGGATCGAGTGCAGAATTGCTTGAAGTAGATCCTGATCGAGAGATTTGGGATCGGCCATTACTGCTTCCCAGGAGATTTCACTGCAGCACCAAGGAAAGATACATGGTGATTCTAGAACGGAAACGGCTTTGAGTCAACGGGCTAGCCCGACTTATTCACGTATCCCGGAGATTTGCGATCAATGCAGGCTAACCACCTATGGCAACCATGGGCCGATTTTGGCATTTGCGGAAGACGTCAGACTGCAAACAATGTTTCTCCGGTTTGTTGATAATGGAAGCCCCAAGAACTTGAGACAGGTCAGCGTCTGTAGCACCTCGACGAAGGAAGGATTTAATGTCCACTTCCTGATTAGAAAAAAGACAGTTGCGCAGCTTGCCGTCGGCAGTGAGGCGGATGCGGTTACAGGATGGACAAAAGTGGTGGCTGATAGGGCTGATAATGCCGACGACACCTTTCGCATCGGGCCAGCGAAAATGGCGGGCAGGGCCGTTGGTGTGTTGGGAGACCACTTGTTCCAGTGGGGCCACAGTAAGGAGCTTGGCAAGAATCTCATCGGCACTAATGTAGTGCTGCAGGACCCATTGGCTATCGTTATTAATGCTCATGAACTCTATAAAGCGAATGTGATACGGTCGCTCAAGGGTCAATTTCGCCAAGTCCAGAACCTCGTCGTCATTGATTCCCCGCATCACCACCACATTGATCTTTATCGGATTCAATCCGGCGTGCTCGGCTGCCCGGATACCTCGCCACACCCTGTCGAACTCATCACGGCGGGTGATGCGCAAAAATTTCTGCGGTTGGAGAGTGTCGAGACTGATATTAACGCGGCGAATACCGGCACCATAAAGATCATGGGCAAGTTCCCCAAGCAGGATTCCGTTGGTGGTGAGGCTGAGGCTTTGCAAGCCGGGGAGTGCTGTCAAACGCCGACAGAAGTCAGTGACCCCCTTCCGTACCAGTGGCTCTCCCCCCGTGAGTCGAACCTTGGTTATGCCCATGTCCAACGCTACTTGAATAAGGCGGAGGAACTCCTCATAAGAGAGAATGTCTTGATGATCTAGCTTGGCTGCGCCTCCTAATGGCGTGCAATAGATACAGCGGAGATTGCAGCGGTCGGTAATGGAAACCCTGAGGTAGTCAATAGACCTTTGGTAGCGATCGGTGAGCAGGGTCATGGTAATTTCCAAGAGCTAAACGAAGGGTTCCTTTATGTCACTTTTGACATAATAAGAGAGCGGGTTATTGAAGTCAAGGAATTTGGCGCATGCGCAGTAAGCAGTTTTCTCATTTATCATTGCGCATTTATCATTGCGCATTTATCATTGAACATTGGGAAATGAGAATCGTAGTGTCATTTCATCTAAATGCCAAATGCCCGATGCGAAATGACAGATGAGCAATGATAATGGTTCCAAGGACTTAAAGGAAAACCGGTGATAGTACTCGGTATCGAAAGCTCCTGTGATGAGACTGCTGCAGCTGTAGTGGAAGATGGGCACCGCATTCTCTCAAGCGTGGTTTCCTCTCAAATTGGTATTCATCGCCCCTATGGGGGTGTGGTGCCGGAGTTGGCCTCAAGGCAGCACGTGAAGGTGATTATCCCGGTGGTTTCCGAAGCGCTTCAGAGAGCGGACCTCGACATGTCCGGTGTTGATGCCATCGCCGTTACCCAGGGACCAGGACTGGTGGGCTCACTCTTGGTAGGGATTGGAGTGGCCAAGGGGCTGGCGTATGCCACTGGTAAACCACTGGTTGCCGTAAATCATCTAGAGGGCCATATCTTGGCTGCTTTCTTGGAGGAATCACCACCCTCCTTTCCAGTAATTGCTCTGGTGGTCTCCGGGGGGCACACCAATCTTTATGTTGTCAGCAACTACAGCAACGTTACTCTAGTAGGCCGAACCAGGGACGATGCTGCGGGCGAGGCTTTTGACAAAGTGGCCAAGTTTCTTGATCTTGGGTACCCTGGCGGGGTGGTCATTGATGAGCTGGCCCGCAGTGGAAATCCCAGCGCCATT
>CBFDBW010000218.1:0-5405 GCA_965603145.1 uncultured Syntrophobacterales bacterium | reverse complement strand
ATCTGACTCACCATGGCCTCAATAGGGCAGGCAGTGCAAAGCGCTGCAACCTCCACCATTGAGACCCGGCCTTCCTTGTCCAGAAGTGATTGAGCTCTTTTGAGGCGAGTGAAGACGAGTTGGTCGTCCTGAGAGCCAGTGGGAGCCAGGATACCCGACACCTGAAGGTTGCTGCCGTTGATTTTGAGGTGATCGCCGGTGCTCAGATTCAAAATGCGAGCAGCCTCAGCCCCCAAAAGGACATCGTAGTCACCTGGAACTGTGCCCCCGACTTTCCACCAGGGCTTTAAGATTTTCACGGCTTGAAAGTCTACCCCGGCAAGGAGCACTTTGCGGTCGCTCACCTCAACAGCGCCCAGAACTGTGGGCCCCATTGCGGCCACATTTGCAGCGTTTTTAATGCTTTTGACCCTCCCCAGGTCAGCCTGCCGAATTTCTTGCATTTCGAAGGAAACGCCTCCCAACGAGAGACCTCCGTACGTCAGAGAGAGATTTTCAGTTTTGGGCAATATGAGGATGTTGGCCCCGTACTCTTCGAGTTTTTGCTGAATGTCTCGGTTCATCGCTTCGATGAGGCCGAGAAGGGCCACTGCCGTGGAGACTGCGATGAGAAGCCCGGCAAGCACAAAACCGGCTTTAGCTTTTCGGCGCCTGATGTTGCGCAGCGCGATATCCTTGAGCGTCATCTTTAGCTCCTTTTGGTAAAATCAAAGTACTGGACACCCCGAAGTATGTCGGCGGTCTTTATAACAAGTTTGTTACCCACTACTGTTCTCTCCAGCGGTGCGGGATTGCAGCCACCCTTTATTTCATTTACCTTGATGGAGGCAAATCGCTGGCCGCAGTTGCGGCAGACCATGAAGTCTCCATCCTGGTAGTATCCTTTGCCTTCGCGCCAACAGACGTCGCAGGCGTCATAGGCAGCCCGGATCACTCCATCAGAGCTCTTGAGAACAAAAAAGCGGACAGTAATGCCATTACCGGCTGGGTATTGGAAGTACTTGGCTTGCCCATCACTGAAGGCTTGTACCGGAAAGGAGACTTCTGTGGCCGTGACTTCAGGTTGAATGGAAGATGTTCGGGCTTGGGGCTTGTTGTCAAAACTGGTCTGAAACAGGTAAAAGGCCAAACCTGCTACTACCACAACCGCGATGACAGCCAAGGTTCGAAGGGGTGACTGGCTCTGCTTTTCAGTATTGAGTACCATTTCTTTTTTTGAGGCGCTCTTTTCCGCTACGTTATTTTTAGTTCTCTTTTTTCTACTCATAACAAACTCCACATAAGAAGGTTTTAAGTCAAAGAAACAGCAACCGCGTGCCGATTTTCATTTTTGCATCGAGGAAATTAGTTGAACCGCCCCTACACCCATGAATCACCACAACGAAAGTGAGGCACTAAAACGGTTCAGCCTTTGCTTCAGTTCATGGATTACATGCGAACCCAGCAAGCTCCGGCAGATGACACACGGGCGAATCGGGTTGATCAGTAAGGATCAAATAAGGAGTGTACGTGTTTGAAGGTAGAGTGGCACACTGGGGCCCCTAATATTGGGACTCATTGAAGCGGCCAGGTGGGAATTGGGTTGGGATGAAAATAAAGCGCTGTTTACAGATGCAGCAAGGTTTACCCTGGCTGGATTTACTTCTGCAGCTGGGGCTGCAATAGCGTATTCTTTTGACTTAGGAGACGACTCTAGCATGTGAGGGCAGGGGGCGGTTTCGAGGCCGGAACAGCAATCGGAGAGGAGATCAGCAGCGGGTGTGTGGGCCTTGCTATGAAGACCATTGCTCTTGGGTTTTACACAACACTCAGCATTGCAGCTGGGGTTGGCGGGAGCAATTCCCCCACCCAGCAGGCAGATCGTGATCACCAGAGTTAATATCTTGGTAAATGTCCTTCGTAGCAAAGCAGTTGGTCTCCTACGTCTAGAATTCCTAGTATTCTAATGGGAAAGGAGAAGAAAGTCAATCCTTGCAAAGCGTGTAGTTTGGGTAAACGGTAAATGGTGAACGGTGCAAAGGATTTGCCCTAGGTTGGACTTGATATTCGTGAAACATCCGACCTGGTATTCTTGCAAACCTAAGATGCTTCTGTTAATACATCTAGGCGGGTGGGGGTAAACCCCACCCCTACGTTTTCCTGGATTTGGCATACCATGTAGGGGCGGGGTTTATCACCGCCCGAAAGAAAAGTGGGAGAGGTTATAAATGGACTTTCTAGAGCTGGCCAGACGAAGATACAGCGTACGGTCTTACAAATCAGATCCGGTGGAAAAGGAAAAGCTGAGCCGGATTCTCGATGCTGCCCGGCTGGCCCCAACGGCAGCAAACCGGCAGCCATATCAGTTAATCGTCATTCACACTGCAGACCGTGAAGCAGAGCTACTGAGAATCTATAGTAAATTATGGTTCGTGGAGGCGCCGATTGTTATCTGTGCCTGTGGTATTCCTGCTAAAAACTGGGTCAGGAAAGACGGGAAAAACTACAACGATGTGGATGTTGCCATTGTCATGGATCATCTGATAATGGCCGCCACTGCGTCAGGGCTCGGAAGCTGTTGGATCGCGGCCTTTGATCCTGCAGCAGCAAAGGAAGTATTAGGGTTGCCAGACGGTATTGAACCGATTGCCTTCACCCCCCTAGGCTACGCAGCAGATCGACCCCCTCGAAAGAAAAGAAAGCCGCTTTCTGAGTTGGTAAGATATGAGAAATGGTAATTCTAGTGAGCAGTAAGCAGTGAACAGTAAGCAGAGGAAAGCAAGAGATTGGCAAGTCGGATGGTTTTTCGAACCGCTTACCGCTTACTGCTTACCGCTCACCGCATGCGGTTGGTATAACCTGTAGAGATACAAATCCACAATGATTGGAGAAAATAATGGTTGGTTATGATCTGAAGTCGTTGCTGGAAAAGCTGAGAGATGAAAGACCTCTGGTGCACAACATAACTAATTATGTGGTGATGAATTTTACCGCCAACACACTCCTGGCAATGGGAGCTTCACCAGTTATGGCTCACGCCGCAGATGAGGTGGAAGAGATGGTTTCGCTTGCCAGTGCTTTGGTGATAAACATCGGTACCCTTTCAAAACATTGGATTGAATCAATGCTAAAAGCGGGCCGAAGAGCAAACAAACTCGGCGTGCCGATCATTCTCGATCCGGTGGGTTCTGGGGCGACGTCCCTTCGAACAAATACATTCAGAAACCTGGTAAAAGAGCTGAGACTATCAGTGGTATGTGGCAACGGCTCAGAGATCCTCTCCATCGCTTCGGATTCCATTAGAACGAAAGGCGTTGAGACTACCCATGGAGCTGAGCAGGCCCTTGAGACAGCTAGAGAGGTGGCCACAGAGATCGACTCAGTTGCTGCCATCACCGGCCCGGTGGATCTGATCACAGATGGAGAGCGGGTGATTCGCTGCTATAACGGCCATCCGATGCTCGGTTCTGTGACGGGCACCGGATGCGCAGCTACAGTAACAATCGCAGCCTTTGCCAGCGTAACAAATGACCCGCTTGAAGCCACCTCTGCAGGTCTTGCCTTCTTTGGATTGGCTGGAGAGCATGCCGGGACCAGAACAAGTTCTCCGGGCTCCTTCATCATATCTTTGTTAGATGCTCTTTACGAGATTACTCCCGCAGAGTTTCAGGCCCAGGCTCGCCTGGAAACAGTCTAATCGAGATAATTACCTTTCTCGAACTCTGCTTGGAGATAGCCCGAAGATAGGGAGGCAATGAATTCTCGGTCTGCTTCGGAGATCTCGAGAAAGCGGACGCCCATGCCACAGGGGGTAGCGTCTTTCTCTGAACCATAGGGATAGGACCAGGTCACCTCGGAAGGGATATCCAGGTAACGGCTGTTCGGGAACATGATGAGTACCCTGATCTTGTCCTCAGGAGGAAGTGGCCGCTCGCAGAAAATGAAGGCTCCTTGCGGGCTGATATTTCTTGTCTCAGCGATCAGGGCACCTCGGTTTGTGAGTATAACGACGGGCCAGCTCGCTTTGCTCCTCGGGTATTTTCGCGCTTCTTTCCACTGTGATGTATCCAAAGCTATACCTCCATTGATGCAGCTTTGAAGTCTCACCCTGGTGCCCGAGCAAGTTCAAATGGCTTTAAGTCAACAGAAAAACTACCATTTTGAGGTCTGCAAACTTCTTAGCTGAAAGGGAGAAAGTCTCACTCCTCTAGACGGATTAAGCAACTCCTGTGCCAGAAAATTTCCCAACCGGGCGTGCACTCATCTTCCAAGTTTCACTGGGGGCTTAAAAACCTCAGCCATAGCTCTTTGTGCTAGTTTCTTGAGAGTCATTACCTGAGGATTCCACAGAGCTTCTAGAACCGGATAGTGATAAGGGTCCAGCGCTTTACTTAGGTGTTGAGCAAAGTTTTGTACCTCTCTACCTTTTTTTTCCGCATGACATTCTGAATATTCTGTAAGACGTGCAATGGGATTGAGAGGGTCACCTAATTTAATCTTTACATCAGGTGGCGGCGAAATGAAAATTATCTCTCGCAGTTTGGTCATCCCGAGATCTTGGCAAAATCTTGTAAGATGTTTTGCAACTTGACCACTGTAATATTGAACTAATTCATAATTTATCTTCTTTATGAGTAGTTTTCTGGTTGAAAAGTAGTTGGGTATTATCTGAGATGTAAGAAAAGAAGTAAAACAAAGTAGTTCAAAAAGAAGTCTTAACTCGACTCCTTCAGTAATCTTTCGAGGTTTCATTGATAATTTTTTGGCTTTTGAACTTTCACAGAATGTAAGGTAAAGATCAGAAATTTCTTTGACGATGCTGTTCTGTGCAAGGTTGCGGTCAAGAGAAAACACGGTGGCTTTCGCCTTTACGTCCAATTCTGCTTCTGAATACAGAGCCATAAGAGATTTGTTTGAATTGATTATAGTGGAATGGATACCGTTACGTTACAAGACCATAGTGAAGATTGCAAGAAAAAGGGAAGCAAGATTGCGGATTTTAATTCCGAAATCCCAAATCTGCAATCTACATCCTGCAATCTAAAATCGCATTCTAACCAGGACCTGTATACAATATATATAATATTTACTATACTGAAAGTACCAGCAAAAAAATAGGGGAGGTGCACGTGGCCAAGACTATCATTATAAAGAATTTTCCGGAAGATCTGCACCGCATGGCCAAAGCAAAGGCTGCACTGGAAGGAATTACCTTAAAGGCCCTCATCATTAAATTGCTCGAGACCTACCTTGCAGAATTTAGGACCTGAAAATGCTTCAGCGAGCGCATTCCCCGTAGCGACTCGACCTGAGCGACACGACTTGAGCTCGTCGACAAGTCTCGTCGACAGGTCTTGTCGTAGCGAAGCGGAGATCCCGCTTCAGCGGGGCTGCAGGGAGCTTCAATGGAGTGAAAATCTAAGAAG
>CBFDBW010000217.1:0-5407 GCA_965603145.1 uncultured Syntrophobacterales bacterium | reverse complement strand
CATAGCTGCGACTAAATTAATAGGATTCGTTGAAAACTTTGGCTGGTCAATGGGAGGCAAGGGCCAGCGGCTGTGAGAAGGAGGAGATTATGGACAGTGGTATGGATATACAGAACACCGGGCTTCGTGGTGTGGTTGTCGCCAGCACCAACATTGGTGAGGTAGATGGCTCCGTCGGGCGTCTCGTCTATCGAGGCTATCTCATCAAGGAATTGGCCGGCAAAGCTTCCTTTGAAGAAGTCGTGCATTTATTACTCAATGAGGCTCTCCCTACGAAAGACCAACTCAAACCTTTCTCGGCCCTACTTGCGGCAGAGCGAGCCGTACCCCCCGCACTGATTGCTGCCCTGAAGACCAGGCCGAAAGACGCCTTGCCCATGGACGTCTTACAGGCTTGCGTTTCCATGCTTGCCCATCACGACCCAGAAGCTGATGATCCTTCCAGAGAAGCCGCCCACCGCAAGGCACTAAGATTGGTAGCCAAGTTAGCAACAGTTGCCGCCGCCTGGGAGCGTATCCGTAATGGCCAGGAACCTATCGACCCTGATCCCAATTTAAGCCACGCTGCAAATTTCCTATACATGCTGAATGGAAAAGTACCTGACGAGGACATAGCCGGCTTTTTTGATGCCGCCCTGGTGATGCATGCAGAGCACGGTTTCAACGCCTCCACCTTCGCTGCCCGTGAGATCGCCTCAACCCGGGCCCACATGTATGCGGCGGTGGCTGGAGCTGTGGGATCTCTATCAGGCGAATTACACGGTGGTGCCAACACCCGGGTGATGGAGATGCTCATGGATATTGGCTCACCTGACAAAGTAGAAAGCTACGTTAATGAACAGTTCGATTCCGGCAACAGAATCATGGGATTGGGCCATGCAGTCTACAAGGTGGACGATCCCCGGGCCCTAATTTTGGCCCCCATGTCCAAGGTGGTAGGTGAACGCTTTGGAGAGACGAAATGGTATGAAATGTCAGCGCTCCTGGAGAAAGTTGCCAAGGAGCAATTCAAGGAGCGTAAAGGCAGGGACATTTATACCAATGTGGATTTCTACAGTGCCTCCCTTTATTACATGATGGGCATTCCCATGGATCAATATACTCCTATTTTCGCCATCTCTAGAGTCGCCGGCTGGACCGCTCATATCATAGAAGAGCAGTTTGCTGAAGCGGCGCCAAAGCCAATGCTCTACCGGCCCGAGTCTGACTATGTTGGAGAGTACTGCGGTCCCGAAGTTTGTGAGTTTGTGCCCATCGAAGATCGCTGAGCGGCGAGGAGACCTCTCGCCCAAGCCCTGCGGGCTCTCGAGTACACAGAGAATGTCGCAAAGCGCATGGCGCCAAGCGCAGAGCGTCACTAAGTCATTTGGCTTCGCCGTCAGTAGGGCTACGCCCGTCATTTGTGGTCATTTATAGTCATCCGGCGTTGTTGCCATTCATCATCACAAATCATAACGACCTAGTGACAGCGCAGCGTAGTGACGGCCACGATAAGTGGCCAAGTGACCATGAGTGACAGCATAGCGCGATGACTCTGTAACCTATGACGCTATGCTCAGTCTGTGAACCCTATGAGAGCTAGAATGAAACTTCCACCGAGAAGGACTATTGATGCAAGATAACGCCAGAGCCATGGTCCTGGCCTCCTTTGCGGCTGACTCACTCGCCCTGGGGGTGCACTGGATCTATGATGCCTCTAAAATTGCCAACGAATATGGCAGGGTGGAGACGTTTATAAGACCAAAAGAGAACTCTTACCACCCCACCAAGGACAAGGGGGAATTCACCCACTACGGTGATCAACAGCTTGTGCTCTTGGAATCAGTGGCTGTCAAAAACGGCTTTGACTTAAACGTTTTCTCAGATCGCTGGCAGGGATTCTTCCAAGACTACAATGGCTACTTTGACGCCGCCACCAAAGGGACCCTGCGAAATTTCTCAAAAAGAAACGATCCCCAGAATTCAGGCTCACCCTCCAATGATCTGGCTGGTGCCTCCCGCATCGCCCCTCTTGTTCTTTGCTATCCTAACGATTTGGACGAACTGGTCGAGACCGCGAAAGTCCAAACCAGGATGACTCACCGTGATCCTTTGACCGTAAGATGTGCTGAGTTCTTTGCCAGAGTGGCCTGGAAAAGTCTCAGGGGAACACCACCTGCCACGGCAGTCGCTGAGGTTGCTCAAGAGACATTTCCGGAGACCATCATCGCCGAGTGGGTGGAGGAGGGCTTGGACTCCACAACCATGGATAGTGTTTCTGCCATAGGCAGCTTCGGACAGTCCTGTCACACATCAGATGCCTTTCCCGGAGTTATCCACCTCATTGCCAAGTATGAGAATGATCTACGGGAGGGCCTCATCCAGGCAGTTATGGCCGGCGGTGACAACGCCGCCCGAGGAATGGCGGTGGGTATGATCCTTGGGGCTTATTTGGGCGAGGAACACCTTCCTGAGCCATGGGTCACCGAACTGAAGAAAGGAAAAGAGATTCAAAATCTTCTCAGCCAGATCGGGTGATGGAGGACAGAAGACAAAGGTCCTAGGCACTAGGCACAGGGGGACGACACGGGGACGAGTGCCATTCAGTTACCAGGTGTCAGGTTTCAGGTGTCAGGAAAAAAACAGAGAAACGTAAATCTGAACACTGAAACCCACAGTCTTG
Organism: uncultured Syntrophobacterales bacterium; assembly: GCA_965603145.1. Lineage (GTDB taxonomy): Bacteria > Desulfobacterota > Syntrophobacteria > BM002 > BM002 > BM002. The sequence goes on along the minus strand of CBFDBW010000217.1, from coordinate 2,745 downwards.
GTCATTGTGATTTGTTTGGGATTTTTCATCACTCTATGCTCTATGCCCTTTGCTCTATGCCTACCGCAATCTAAAATCTTAAATCAGCAATGCCTACATTCATTCTCTTCGACATCGATGGCACTCTTGTAAGCCTGGACGGGGCGGGTAGTCGGTCGTTAAACCGGGCCATGGAAGAACTCCTCCAGGTCACAGATGGATTCCGGCGCATTGACTTCGCGGGGAAAACCGATCTCCAGATCATTCGAGAAGGCCTGGGCAGATTAGGTTTGGCAGATCGGGATGACCTCTTGCACTCACTTTTGGATCGCTATCTGGTTCATCTTCGAGCTGAAGTTTCAACGGGCAAAGGGCATATAAAGAACGGGGTGAGAGAACTTCTGCCCGCTCTCCAGGATTTGGGTATCTACCTCGGTCTCCTAACTGGAAACGCCGAGACTGGTGCACGGCTTAAACTCGAGCCCTTTGGACTGAACCGGTATTTCCCGGTGGGTGCCTTTGGTAGTGATAGTGAGGACAGAAACCTGCTCTTGCCCATTGCGGTGCAAAGACTCCAGGAGGCAGGATCCGTGTCGGTGAGCTATGAACATTGTGTCGTCATTGGGGATACCCCCAAGGATGTTGAGTGCGCCCACGTTCATGGAGCATCCTCAATCGCCGTGGCTACCGGCACCTACCCATTGAAGGAACTGGAGAAGACTGCTTCTGAGCTTGTAGTCGCCGACCTTTCCAATACCGAGAAGATTGTAGACTGGATCAACCATCATCCTCACCGCTTGGGCAGCATCAAAAGCCTAATCTGATATGGACCCTGGTTCCGTGGGGAGAGAGGTGAAACCCCAGGTGAGAGTAGTGACCATGATGGTAATAGTGTGGTTTGTAGTGAGATCTGTAATGGGAATAACGGTTCGTCGGATAATAATGATGGTGTCCGTGAACCCTGTGGTTCCTGCGATTGTTTTTGTAATGGTTCCTATGACCAGTTCTGTAATGTTTCCTGTGATTATTTCTGTAGTGGTTCCTGTGGCCAATTTTGTAATGTTTCTTCTGACCATTCTTGTAATGGTTCCTTTGACCAGACCGTGCGCGGCCATTACTTGCCTCCGATGGAGACGCCCAAGCGACCAGAAACATTGCCAAAAAAGCGACTATTATAATCTTTCCGATGTTTTTCATTTTGATCCTCCTTTCATACGTATTAGTCGCAGGGGCGAAGAAAAAGGTTACGGATTTATCAAGCGGAGGCGGTATGGATGGCTGGAAAAACAAAAGCGGAGCCATCACTGACCCCGCTCTTGTTTTCAGGTTAGACTATGTGTGTCACGTAGGTGAGACTTCGCTCAAACCCTCATTAATCTATGTTCCCTACCGTTAGCCGAACACGTCGATTTAATTGGCGTCCCTCTGCTGTGTCATTACTGGCCACAGGAAGGTCCTTGCCATACCACAGGGTCACGAGCCGTTTTTCAGCAACAGCACTGATATTTGCTTCTCCTGCTGAGAAGATCTCTGTCTGCATCAAATAATTCTTAACGCTTTCAGCCCTTCGTTGTGACAAGGCTAAATTGTATTCCGGATCACCTGTGCTGTCAGCGAAACCTTCGATGACAACGTATGATTCAGGGTTGTTCTCCAAAAACTTTGCCAGGGCACCCAACTCGTCGTGATACTCCCGACGGATATCAGCGCTGTTAAAATCGAACAGGATGTTATCGAGCTCGATGCCCACCACTACGCTAATAAGCTCGGTCTCAACAATGGCCCTATCTCTGACCATATAAAGAGCCGAAGTCGTATATTCCGGTCTGCTGAGCACTGCATCAAAAGAGAAGACTCGTGAGCATGTGTTCACCGAAGCGATATCATTGACAAGTTTTTCGCTTTTTGGAGTCTGTGCTGAACTGATGAGGTAAAAACAGACGTCGTATTTAGAGGCTAGATTCCTGGCTGCCGGCACAGGCCATATCTTTGGCTGACTCAGGGTAAATTGGCCGTCTGTAAAAATAAACACAACCGTTTCACCGGACAGCTTGGCAAGGATGGGGTCAAGGTTCTTGATCGCATCTCCCAACGGTGTGGGCTGATTCTTGTAACGAATTGAAGGCTTATAAGCCACCAGTTGGTCAAGTGCATCAACATATGCCTCCTTGTTAAAAGGCTGCATTTCGTAGAAGCTTTTCCACGGGGTGTAGAGATACAAGCCGGCGTTCCAATCCAGATCCGGGAGTCGAGCGGTCCGCGCTTCGTAAATTTGCTTCGCCAGCTCAATCTTCTTCTGGCCGGTATATCCGTACTGATCCTGCATGGAACCTGAAGCATCGAATAAAACGATGAAGTTATCCGCTACTTTGACAACCTCCTCTACTACCCGGACCCTTTCCACAGCTACTTCTTTCACAATAGGTCTTTGGGCTAAAACATTGGTCGCAATCAGACCCGGTATGATCAAGCCAACAATCATCACCAGACCTACTAGTTTAATCTTGCTTCTCCTCATTATCGCACCTCCCTCTTTGTTTGAGCAAACAGTCCCTCAGTAATTGTAAAGGTCTACCCTTCCTAAGTCACAACACCTCACCTCACCTGCAAATGCTCTATTCCCCTTTTTGTTGTGGTTAACTGCGCGTATTTGAAGATGAACCTTTCGAGAACGAAAAGATCGTTCCACCCGATCCATTGAATTGTGATTTCAAAGAATTTAATGAACATTAGGTGAAAGGTAAGTTTCAAGGAAAAATTGTCAAT
>CBFDBW010000216.1:0-5433 GCA_965603145.1 uncultured Syntrophobacterales bacterium | reverse complement strand
GAAAAACTAATTCCCGCCGCTGCCGCCGCCTGGGGATAAAGGCTGGTGGCGGTCATGCCAGGAATGGTATTGGTTTCCAGAACGTAGGCTTCATTATCACTGACAATCATGTCGGTACGGCTGTAGCCTCGACATCTCAGGGCCTGGTGGGCTCGCACTGCGTAGTCTTGGGCCTTCTTGGTCAACTCTTCGTTGAGACGAGCAGGACAGATTTCTTCCGTAGCCCCGGGTTTGTACTTCGCCTCATAGTCGAAAAAACCATATTTGTCGCCGGGGATAATCTCAACCAATGGCAGGGGTTCCGGATTCAGGTTGCCGAGAACCGCGCCGGTGATCTCGGTACCGGCAATGTATTTCTCCACCAGGACAAGTCGGTCATACTGGCCAGCCAAGTCTAACGCTGCCTGGAAGTGGCCGGCATCATCGACCATACTGAGACCTATGCTGGAGCCCTCATGCTCAGGCTTTACCACCACCGGGAAACCTAAAGCGTCCCGGACCTTGTTTTGGGCATCAGGGTCGGACCGATCCAGGATCAGGTAGGGTGATACCGGCAGGCCGGCATACTCATACAATCGTTTGGATTGGATTTTGTTGATGCCAATAGCACTGCCAAGAACGCCACTGCCGTGATAGGGGATATCCAGAAGTTCAAGTAGTCCTTGAATAGTGCCGTCTTCGCCGTATCGGCCGTGGAGGATGATCAAAGCAACATCGATCTCCTCAGCTTCTGCCATCAGTCGAGCCAGGTCGTCTCTGGGGTCATAGCGGCGTATGTGATACTTCTCCTTTTCCAAAGCATGATAAACTTGTTCACCGCTTTTGAGGGATACCTCGCGCTCGGCGGAGCGCCCACCGCTGAGCAATGCCACAGTTAGCTTATCCATGGTTGCTTTCCTGTTCTTGCAGGTCATCCTGCAGTAATGAGAGTTGTTAACAGTAAGGTCTTGATAATACAAGCCCTACTCGCTCGATGGACCGTACTGTTGATATATCGTCAATCTGGATGGTGGACTGAAATGTCTTAAGTATATTGGCAAAATCTGATTTTGAATTCAATGAGCAAATGGAGGCTGGTGAGAAAAAAGAGTGAAGGGGCAAAAAAGGAGGAAATAGGAGAAATCAGAAGATCATCAATGTTGATAACGGAAAAATCCGAAAAAATCCATGCGTAAACCCTTGAATATCAGTAGTATTTTGAAAAAAACGGAAAAAATTACTATTCTCGCACCCTTATCAGGATATACTCGAACAAGCTTCGGAAATCTTGGTGAAATTTGGTTGTTAACAACTGAGGTCCGTTTAGAGTAAAATGCGGTTATATGGAGTTTGACATTAGAATGCAGATGGATTACAAAGCTACGCCATGTGCTGGTACGTCTCCATATCTCAGCCAGGACAAGGAACAGATAATCTAACTGCCGCCTTTCCAACCAAGTCGAAATCGATAATTTCAATAGTTCTGGAGACGCAGCGGATAATGGTCAAAGCGTTTCTCTGGTTTTCCGCTCCCGATTAAACCAACCGGACGGAACCCAAGCAACGAAAAGAGCTAAGACTATTTAGAATCATAGTGCGGACGAGGCGCAAGAGGGCTCCTATTTCCGTGACATTGCTCCCCGTAAGCCTGAACTGCTTTTTCGTCTTAAAACCGCTGGGTTGATCACAGACCACGGTAGATAGCTATAGAGGTGTTTGCATGGAGGATGTCTGGAGACGGACGAAGGACGATTTGCAGGATCTAATCTCCAGTAGCTGTTTTAAGATGTGGATTGATCCCATTGAACTGGTGATCTCCCGCGAAGGTAAGATTTCTTTAACTTGTCCCAATCGGTTTTTTCTCAACTGGGTCCGGGAGAACTACTTCCCTGAAATCAAGAGAAATTGGGAACGGCACGGTGGTACTGCTGAGGAGATCGATCTTCGGTTGGCCGCCGTACCCCGCAGATCACCACAGGACAAGGAAGATTCCAGCCAGTTGCCGCTACCCCTCCCTCCGCAAGAGAATGGACACATGTCTCGTCTGAATCGGAGATTCACCTTTGATCAATTCGTGGTGGGCTCTGGGAACAGCTTTGCGTTCTCTGCGTCCCTTGCCCTCGCCAATGGTGATGGCGGCCTGGGTAGTTCCCTCTATTTGTTGGCAGATACTGGGTTGGGAAAGAGTCATCTTTCGCATGCTATTGGCAACCATATCCTTACCAATAATAGTGGTACTCGCGTTTGCTACCTCACTGCTGAGGAGTTCACCAATGAGATGGTTGGCGCCATCAAACAGCGTCGCATGGAAGGATTCAAGGAAAGATATCGCAATAATTGTGATGTCCTACTCTTAGAGGAAATACAATTTCTCAGTGGCAAAGAAAAGACGCAGGCGGAACTAGCTTACACTCTCGATGCCCTCAGCCGTGTGAATAAGCGGGTCATATTCACCGGGACCCAATTTCCGAGAGATATTCCGAAGCTGAAGAGCAAGCTCCAATCTCGATTGACCGCTGGCATGGTCACCCACATCGAACCCCCGGATTTTCAAACGAGACTCAAGATCCTCGAAAAAAAGGCGGACAACGAGGGGATTCTGCTTCCGTCGGACGTGGCCGAAGTATTGGCCACCCATATCACTCGCGATGTGCGACAGTTGGAGAGTTGTGTCATTGGTATCGTCGCCAAGTCTTCGCTTTTGGAAAAACCTATCGACCTCAGACTGGCACACGAGGTCCTGGAATCGGTTTGCGACAGCCGGGAGGCCATAAATATAGAACAGGTGCAACAAGTTGTCTGTCAATACTTCAAGGTTTCGGTTGAAGCCCTGAAGTCAAATTCACGCAAGAAAGGCGTGGTCTATCCACGTAATCTGGGCATGTACTTCTGTCGCAAGTACACCGACGAAACTTTAGAATGCATTGGTCGGGCCTTCAATCGGTCCCACGCCACGGTGATTCATGCTGTGGATAACATCACCCGGCAAATCCAACAAAAGAGCGGTGTGCGTAGCCAGGTTGAGTTCCTCGGGCAACAGCTCGAAAATCCTTCCTCTAGCCCGCGTATTTCATGAAATATGCGAGCTAGCACTTCCCTCTATGCGACCTAATATAGGACAGTCCTGGTCCGCATTATTCACCAAATCGTTGCTGTGACCACGGATATGGCTGTCCTTAGATATCTGCTGGGGAGAGTAACAGGCTGACACCATTTACGGTCTCGGAGGTATATGGCTCTCTTGCGGTTGGCTCTAGACCAGTTGCGAGAGAGAAGGCACGTTCCGGCGGAACCTTGGGGTAGCAGGTACACTCCAGCCGCAGGTAACGGGTAGGTTTCTCTGGAACTGGCCAGTGCTCTTGGTATGCATCAGCAGCTTTCTGAACAAGTTGCTGTAATTCCTGCCACAGCTCTTCTTTCACTGTCTCCTGTTGCAAGCGGTTCACTGCGACAGTAACAGACTCCCGCCACTCATCCATAAAAGACTTGCGACTTACTGATTGTCTGAATTCCACAATCTCTTCCAGAGAAAGCTGTTGCGGATCAGGGAGGACTGATAAACATTGTTGTTCAGGAACCATTACTGGCATTCCTTCGGCGACAGCGGATAATTGAGACGGCAGTCGTTCTGTAATCTCAGCCAGAACTTCTGCACTGGTGGTAAGAGGCAAAAGGGGACCGGCTTGCTTCTGGGAGCAATAGAGGCGAGTCCAGGCCCGGAGTCGTTCATACGCATATTGAGTTCGTGGGGGATCTGATTCCTCCAGCAAAGGTGATCTCATGGCCACACCGTCACTCTCTTCATCTGTAGCAATTCCCGCCTCCTCATGGAGCTTCGCTTCCAGGCCACGGATTCGCTCCATATGCAGATCCAGCTCGAGATGGTCATGGTCCAGTTGATGCGCAAGGAGCAGGAAGACTCCATCGTTGACTAACTCAGCCACTTCTGGCGCCAGCCGGGGTTGAGCCTGTCTGATTTTGGCAACCAGACCAGTTCTTGAATCTTCAAAATCTTCCTGAAGAGCAAAGGTCCTCAGCAACTGAAGCAGACCGCCATTTTGATGGGCGCTGCCAAGTTGCTGATAGGTTTGGTGTGCTTGTCCGATGGTTTCTAATAAGGAGGTTTCAGTTACAGGCTGAAACGGCTGCACCATATGAGAGGAGCGTAGCAGGTCCGGCAGGCCAGGCTCGAAATCAGGAAAAACCTGGAGTAAGTGAATAGTGTCGAAGTAGAAAATCAACCGTTTTAAATCGTTTTCCTCCAAGAAGGTATAGGGGAAATAGGTTGCGCTCAATTCAAAAGACTGTGTTTTCATGGTTGTCCTTTTACCTTATTCAGCAAAGATGAACAATGATAAATGCGAAATGCCAAATCACTTACCGATAAAAAGACTTGCGTGCAAGGAGGGTACCAACCCACGTTGGTGGGCGAGCTCCAACAGTCTTCTGATAGCCAGACTTCCCTCCTCACCAAGTTCCAGAGAATAGTCATTCACATAGAGGTCTATGTGCTGGCGGATGACGGCATCGTCCATCTCCTGGGCGTGCATCTTTATATAGGGCCATACCTTTTCAGGATTTTCTCGGGCGAAAAGAAGACTGCGGCGAATACCGTCCTCTACAGCCTCTGCAACATCGGCCCCAAGGTCTCGTCGAACAAGAATTGCTCCCAGAGGCACGGGCAGATTTTGGCTCTCTTCCCACCAAGCGCCGAGATCCAGTACGGCATGAAGCCCATAGTTGGGATAGGTGAAACGGCCTTCATGAATGATCACACCAGCGGCAAACTCGCCCTGCTGCAAGCTGGGCATGATATTCTCGTAGGACATGGGGCGCAATCGGGAGAAACCTTCACCGTAGAGCTGGAGCAGCAGGTTGGCAGTAGTCAGCTTGCCTGGAATAGCGATGACCTCATGGCGCAGGCTGTCCATGTTTCTGGGTTCGCGAGCGACCACCAGGGGGCCACAACCCCTACCCAGGGCGGCCCCGGTGTGAAGTAAAGCATAGTGTTCTGCTACCAGTCCGAAGGCGTGGACCGAAATTTTGGTGAAGTCTAGGATAGCATCCCTGGCAAGGTTATTCAGGGTCTCCACATCTTCGTGGATTATTTCCAAAGTGCAGTTGGCAACATCGAGTTTGCCGGTGGCCAGTGCTCCGAAAATAAAGGTGTCGTTGGGACAAGGGGAGAATCCGAGCTTTAGAAGTTTCATGGAAGCACTGCCTAAGGTGATCAAGCAAAGCAATTGTCGCAACATATAACAAGCGGAGCTTGCTGTGGAAAATGCCTAAAGTGTACTAAAATGCCTAAAGTGAGCTAAAGTGCCTAAAATGTCTAAAATACAATAAAATCCGCAATCTGAAATCTATCGTATGCCCTCTGATTTCTACCTATTACAACAAATGACAGCGAAGCGTAGTGACCTAATGACGCCGCAGGCATATGACTAATGTCCT
>CBFDBW010000215.1:0-5437 GCA_965603145.1 uncultured Syntrophobacterales bacterium | reverse complement strand
GGGAAAGGATTAATTGTGATGATATCAGGTTGCGATGTATCGGCGCTGGATCAGCCTGAGGTACTGAAGTACTTGTTTCACCCCAGGAAGGATCACGTACAAGCTGCGCCCCAGGATGCCGTTGATTTCTTCATACCTGTTGAGAAAGGGGTGCAGCTTGGCGCCCGCTTCTACCCTGCTGACCCCGAAGAGCCCCACATTCTCTTTTTTCACGGCAATGGGGAGATCGCAAGCGACTATGACGCCATCGGGCCGGTATACAACAACTACGGAATCAGTTTTCTAGTGGTGGATTACCGGGGTTACGGACAGAGCACTGGCTTACCCACCGCCAGCAACCTGCTGTCTGACGCACACACCGCCTTCAGAGAGGTGTGCCGTTGGCTCGAGGGCAAGGGTCGAACCGGGCTCACTATTATTATGGGAAGATCCCTTGGGAGCGTACCCGCTTTGGAAATCTGTTCCTCCTATCAAAATGAAATCGACGGACTGATTCTTGATAGCGGCTTTGCCAGAACAGTACCGCTTCTCGATCGTCTAGGGGTAGCAACTGAAACCCTTGGAATTTCGGAGGCAGACGGTTTTGCCAACTTTGGCAAAATAAGGGACATCGGCAAGCCCACTCTTATTATCCACGGCCAGAATGATGACATTATTCCCCCCAAGGATGCGGATATTTTGCTGGCAAACTCGGGTACCATGAGAAAGCAGCTGTTGCTCGCCCCAGGCTGCGGCCACAATGACATTTTACTGCTCTATGGCGAGGCCTACTTCCAGACTATTAGCCGCTTTGCAGAAATGCTGAAAAGATTGAAGAAAAAGGCTGCCAAGGGGCGGGGTTTCGATCGAAGGTATCCTCGCCGGCGCTAGATCAGAGCCATTAACCCGCCTTGATATTATTATCTCTCACAGAGATCACAGAGAACTCCGAGGGCTCAAATAAACTCTGTGTGCTCTAGCGCTCTCAGCGGCGCGGAGAGCGCGGGCGAGAGGTCCACAGATTCATGTGGTAGCGCGAGAGGTGAATTTAGCCCTCAGTCTTGCCCAAAGATTGTGTAAATCATCCAGGATCACATAACCGCAGGGGACCAAGAGCAGGGTGATGAAGGTAGCAAACAGTACACCGAATCCGAGACTCACGGCCATGGGTATGAGAAATTGAGCCTGGAGGCTGCGTTCCAGAATCATGGGGGTCAAGCCGGCAAAGGTGGTCAAAGAAGTCAGAATGACGGCCCTGAACCGAAGGGCCCCGCCTTGAGTAATAGCGTCTTGTATACTGGCACCCTCTCTGCGAATTCGATTGGTGGCGTGTACCAGTACCAGGGAGTCATTGACCACCACGCCAGTCAGACCGACGATGCCAAACAAGCTCAAAAGGCTCAGATTAAGACCCATGAGCAAATGTCCGAACACAGCCCCCACAATGCCGAAAGGGATGGCCGACATGACCACAAGGGGCTGAGAAAAGGATTTGAACGGAATGGCCAACAGAGCGTAGATGAGAAAAAGCGCGATAACCAAACCACTGATAACATCGTCCAGGGACTCCTTTTGCTCCTTTCCTTCCCCTTCCATGGAGTATCGCAGGCCCGGATAATCCAGTTTCAGCTTGGGCAGGATGCGGCTCTCCAGATCAACCCGCACCTCATTGGCGTTAGTGATGTTTTCATCCACGTCAGCGGTTACCTTGATTACCCGGAAACGCTGGGCTCGTTCGATGGAGGCGTAGCCCTCCTCCATCTTCACTTCAGCCACCTCGTTGAATGGAACCTCGGAGCCGTCCGGCGTCCGGATGTACATGTCCTCAACAGATCCCAATGACTTGCGCTTGGACTCCGGGTACCGTACCATGACCTTGACCTCATCCTGATCACGCTGCAAGCGGAGGGCCTCGGCACCGTAGAAAGCATGCCGGACCTGCTTGGCCAGGTCATCCAAGGTCAGACCCAAACTACGGGCAGCGAGTTTCAGTTTGAGCTGCATTTCGTCTTTGCCCGGTAGGAAGCTGTCATTTATGTCGAATACTCCTGGATAGGTTTTAAGCTCCTCTTGCAGTTCCTCTGCCGCCGCAACCAGCTTGTCGTGATCGTCCAGCGACATATGAACCTCAACGGCATTGCCGGCGCTGAAAAGTACACTCTGATAAGTGATGGACTCTGCATCCGATACAATGCCCACCTTCTGGCGCCACAGGTTGCCCAGTTCACTTGCGGTCACATCCCTTTTCTCACCTTCCAAGAGCTCTATTGTGATCTGGGCCAAATGGCTCCCCGACTGTGGTCCACTGGCCGCAGGACCATGCCCGGCGCCGTGCATCCCTACTCTGGTGATGATACCCTTCAAGAGCGAGGGCACATCTTTGGGGCGATTCTCGTCCGCTTCGGCCAGGGCTTCTTTACCAGCCTGCTCCAAGAGACTGGCAATTTCTGCTGTCCGCTCCACCGATGTGCCTGCCGGCATGGTCAAGCTGCAAGTCAAAAAATCACTTTCAACCTTTGGGAAAAGGGTAAATTTGATCCAGCCGGCCTGCCATATTCCCACAGTCATCAACAAAATGGCGATACCCAGCGCAACTGTGGCATAACGCCAGCGCACACAAAAATTCACCGCCCAGGCATAAGGGTGCCTGATGAACCATTTCAGCCAGCGTGACGTACGCTTTTCCTCCATGCTTCGCTTTGCTCGGTGTTTGGATCCCACCAGATGGGCCGGGAGAATCAGCAAGCATTCCACCAGAGAGCCTAGAAGCACCAGAATGACCACGGTGGGAATGTTGCGCATGAGTTTTCCCATGACGCCACTACCCAAGAGTAAAGGGTAAAAGGCCGCCACCGTGGTCAGGACGGCAAAAACCACCGGCCGCCCTACCTCCAGGGTTCCCGCAACAGCTCCTTCCAGAGGTTCGAGCCCCTCCTCCTGCCTCCGAAAAATGTTCTCACCCACGACTATGGCGTCATCCACCACGATACCCAGAACCATGATGAAGGCGAACAGGGAGATCATGTTGATGGAGACGCCAAAGGTGGGCAAGAGCATCAGTCCAGCCATAAAGGAGATGGGTATTCCGAGTGTGACCCAAAAGGCAAGGCGCGCATTCAGAAACATTCCCAGTAGTATGCTCACCAGGATCAGGCCGAAGGCCATATTTTTCAGCAACAGCCGAATTCTGCTCTTCAGTATTCTCGACCTGTCCCGATAGAAACTAATGTCCACACCTTCTGGCAGGCTTGGCCTGGTCTCCTCGATATACTGTTTGACAGTCGCGGCCACTTCCAGGGCGTTCTGATCGGCGACCCTGTAGACTTCGATAAGGCCTGCTGGCTTGCCCTGATATCTGGTGAAAAGATCCACATCCTCGAAGCCATCTTTGAGCTGGGCGATCTGTTCCAGGGTGACCTTGCTGCCATCGGTCCTGGTAATTACAGCAATATCGCGATAATCCCCCGCGTAGTAACGACGACCCTTGGTCCTGACCAGGATCTCGCCTCCCGCCGTCTTGACGCTGCCCGCTGGCAGATCCAGGCTAGCCCTTCGCACTGCCTCGGCGACCTTGCCCAAGGTGAGACCGTAACGACGGAGAGATTCCTCGGAGACTTCGATGTGAATTTCTCCCTTGCGGATACCTGCGAGTTCGGCCAGGGTAATGCCAGGTAAATTGGTTATGTCGTCTTTTATTCTCTCCGTCAGGTGCTTGATGGTTGACTCGGGTGCATCGCCAAAAACGGTGACATTGAGAACCTGGCGTCGCCGGGTCACTTCCCGGACAATCGGTTCTTCGGCTTCGTTGGGAAAGGTTGAGATCCGGTCTACCTCTGCCTTTACTTCATCCAGGAGTTCCTGCAAATCCCAATCGTTCATTACCTCTATGGTCACCGTCGCCAACGATTCTCTGGCTACGGAATCAATGCGCTTGATGCCGGCCAACCCCGCCACTTTTTCTTCAATTCTCCGGACGATGGCCTCCTCCACCTCTGCCGGCGAAGCACCAGGGTATTCCATGGTGATGGAAATCATGTCCAGCGAGGTTTCGGGAAATATTTCAAGCTTGGTGGTCAGCCCTGTCACCGCACCGGCCAACAAGAGAAAAAGCATCAGGAGATTGGCGGCAACGTGATTCTCGGCAAACCAAGCAACGGCGCCCTTCATAGTCAGTCCTCAGTAGAGTAAATGTCTAAAGTGTCTAAAGTTGGCAATTGTTAAGGGGTTATGGGTAATAGGTCGTTCTTGATCTAAGATCTTAGATTTCCAATTGAGATTTGTTTTCTTCTCATACTTCAGCAGAAACCTTCAATCTCCATTCCGCAATCCGCAATAGTGAAAGTGCTTAGTTCCTACTTGGCCGCTGATGGCTTGCTTACCATCCTAACCGTCATCCCATCGGTAACAGCCTTAAGGGGCGTGGTTACCACAGTTTCTCCATCCTCTAAACCTTTGGTAACAACAACCTCGTCACCCTGAATCCGAGCAACCTCCACTTTCTGGAAGCGAAGACGACTTTCTTGGTCTAACACCCAGACGACATTGCCCTGATGCAGCGCTCCGCGAGGAATAATCGCTGCTTTCTCGATTTCGCGGCCTTCGATATCTACTGTGACAAAAAGGCCAAGGATGAGTGGCGGCTTCCTGGCATAGGGTTTATCCACCCGCACCACCACATGAATCATCCGAGTTCGCTCGTCCAATCTTCCTTCAGTTCGGACTACTTTGCCTGGCCAACTCAATTCACGGCCTGCAATACTGGCCCGAACCACCGCAGGAGCCCCACGTCCGTCTATTGAGGTGAAAGCAGGCACGTCAAACCAGAACAAATCTCCCCCTTCCAGAGGCACAACAATCTCGGCCGCCTCAGTAGAATAGAGAGTTCCCAAGCTCTGACCAGGCGAGACATATTGACCGACATCCACTTTTTCCTCGCCCACGCGTCCACTAAAAGGGGCCTTAAGTTTAGTGCGCTCCAGATGCAAAAGAGCTTTGCGCAGGTCCGCCTTGTCTGCCTCCAATCCAGCTTGGGCTGCGGCCAACTGTGGTTCCTTGGCCACCAGAGCCGACGGCTTGCTATTTTCGCTGGAACTATCTGGATAGAGTAAACGCCACTCTTCCACTGCTGCTAAGGCCTCTTCCTCGGCCAATTGGAGCCGACTTTCAGCGTCCTTCACCTTGGCTTTGGCCAGGGTTACGGCTAACTCGTAATCCACCGGGTCGATCTGGAGCAGAGTGTCATCTTTTTTAAATACGCCTCCATTTACCATAGCAGGAGACACGCCTACCACCTTCCCGCCCACTTCCGACACCAGATTGATTTCCCGCAAAGGTCGAACCGTGCCCTCACCCTGGATAGACACAGTTTGCGGGCCGCTCTTTGTCCGGATGGCCCTGACCATTGGCACAGGGGCGGGAGGTTTGCGCTTCTTCATTTCAGGTTTGCTCGCCGTCAGTA
>CBFDBW010000214.1:0-5438 GCA_965603145.1 uncultured Syntrophobacterales bacterium | reverse complement strand
AGGGCTATCTTCGCTTTCTTTATGGACCAAATAAATGAGGAGACGGCTCGAGGTGATGAGGTGGATGTCGCTAAGATGGATCTCTTGTTGAATAGGGCAGAAGCCTTTGCGGAAAGCAATGGGGCCGGAGACGCCAGTCTGGCCAGTATGCGTTTTCAGCTGGCCCAACAACGGGTTGGCATGGCTGAACTGGGATTGCACAAGGCGTATAAAAAGGCACTGCCTATTTATCAAGAGGCGCTGCAAGCCGGGCTGGCAGATACCGTCACGCTGGAGGCCAAAGTAGAAACCATGCAAAAGGCGTTGGGGCTTGTTCCAGTGGTGGCACCCGGAGCACCAGAGCAACAAGCCGAAGTCTCTCCAACAGAGGAAGAAGCAGGCAAAGAAGCTGCAATCACTGCCCCACCAGAAACGGTAGCCAAGGAAGTCGAGGTCCCTGCTGTAACAGAGGAACCAGACAAGGAAGAGGCGGCCGCTGTAGCTCCTGGAGTTGGAGCCGAAGAAGCTCAGAGTCCCGCTGAGGTTGAATCTTCCATTGAAGAAGGTGAAACCGTTCCAGCAGAGACGGAAACAGATTCAAGCGTCGAGCAAACCAACCCGGAGGAGGAAACCGATCAACCTACGAGCTTTATGCAGTGGTTGAAAGCAAAACAGCAGTAGCAGGCAAGTACTGATCTGTTTGTCTCATTTGTGGATCATTGAGGAGCTAATTCGGACACCAATTTGCCCTAACTAATTTTTGTCCAATATATTCATAGCGGTTTGCCAATCCAGTTACAAGCATAGCCTTGGACTGAAGGGCGCTCACCGGAGGCATAACACCGGGAGGCGCCCTTTCTCATTTGGGATTGCGGATTGTAGATTTGAAGCTCCCTGCAGCCCCGCTGAAGCTTTTTATCGGGGTAATTGATTTTCCTCTAGGTGGATTCGCTTCGCTTAATCCACCCTACAAGCTGCATGCATGGACCGCCCAAAATGTAGGGTGGACTAAGGCCTTTGGCCGAATCCACCAAAAACTCTGAACGCTCAAATCCCCAATCCGAGATCCGCAATGTTGAAAGGGTTTTCTTTTTGGGATATTTTGAAAAGAAATCTTTGGGGAGAAGATTGATAGAAAGCAAAACCTCATGATTGAAAATCTCATTTCCACTGTTCAAAGACCTAGCCGCTATCTGGGCAATGAGATCAATGTGCCCCAGAAGGATTGGGCCGGCGCCAGAGTTCGGATGGCGCTCGCTTTCCCAGACGTCTATGAAGTTGGCATGTCTCACCTGGGACTTCTGCTGCTCTACGACATTCTCAATCAGCACAAGTGGATAGGGGCTGAGCGAGTTTTTGCCCTTTGGCCTGACATGGAAACAGCTCTGCGCACGGCAGGCAGACCTCTGGTGAGCCTGGAATCGGCCACACCTCTGGCCATGTTTGACCTGGTGGGTTTCAGCCTTCAATATGAATTGAGTTATAGCAACGTATTAACCATGTTGGAATTGGGTGGAATTGCACCCCTGGCGGCGGCCCGAAAACGTGAGCAACCGCTGGTTATTGGTGGCGGACCAAATGCATTCAACCCTGAGCCAGTGGCGGTTTTTTTCGATGCCTTCGTTTTGGGTGACGGGGAGGAAGTAGTCCTCGAGATTGCTGAGGTTGTTGACCAGTGGAAAACCCAGGGAAGTGCTCGACTGGACGTCCTCAAAGCCCTCTCTGAACTGGAGGGTGTGTATGTGCCCTCATTCTTTCAACCGCGTTACCACAACCAGGATCGCCTAGTTGAAATCAGGCCTCGTTTTCCTGAGAAACCCAGGGCGAGAAAACGCATCCTTTCAACTCTGGATTCGAACCGCTCACCGAGTCGCCCGTTGGTTCCCTGTACCCGCATCATTCACGACAGGCTGAGCCTGGAAGCAGCGCGTGGATGTACGCGTGGCTGTCGTTTCTGTCAGGCCGGCTTCATTTATCGGCCGGTAAGAGAACGATCGCCGAGGGAGATTCTGAAGCTGGCCGAGGCGGGGTTGGCCAGCACCGGCCATGACGAATTGTCTCTGCTGGCTCTCAGTGTTGGTGATTACGGCAATATTCAGAGGTTGCTTCAGACCTTGATGCAGTACCACCGCAACGGGCGGGTAGCCATCTCTTTGCCGAGTCTTCGGGTAGGAACGCTGGATGAGGAGATGATCGAAGCGATCAAGCAGGTGCGCAAAACCGGATTTACCCTGGCCCCAGAGGCGGGAAGCGAGAGACTGCGGTGCGTGATCAACAAAGGAATCAGCGAAAGCGACCTGTTGGATACGGTGAGAGAGGTCTATTCTGCAGGCTGGCGTCTCATCAAGCTCTACTTTATGATGGGTTTGCCCACCGAAAGGGCTGAAGACCTTGAGGCTTTGGTGGCACTTACCATGAAAGTCTGGCGGGAGGCGGCCACACACAAACCACGTCGTCGGCTGCATGTTAGTGTCTCCACCTTTGTCCCGAAACCTCATACCCCATTTCAATGGGAGGCCCAGCTCTCGTTGGCCGAGATAGAAAAGAATCTTGCCTTTTTCAAACGGAGTTTGCGAAAGAAAGGACTGCACTTCAAATGGCACAAACCCTGGCAGAGTGTTCTGGAGGGGGTGTTCTCCAGGGGAGACAGACGTTTGGGAGAGGTGCTGCTGAGGGCCCAACAGCTTGGTTGTCGCTTTGACGGCTGGAGTGACCAACTACGGGTTGACCTCTGGCAGCAGGCCTTTGCAGAAGCAGGAATTGACCCCCTTATATACGGCCAGCGATCTCGGGATTTTGGTGAGATTCTCCCTTGGTCTCACTTGGATTGCGGTGTAAGCGAAGACTACCTCTGGAAGGAATATGAGCGAGCCATAGCTGAGGTTGTTACCTCTGATTGCAGGACAGAGGGCTGCAATAAATGTGGAGTGTGTGACCACAAAACGGTAAAACTGCAACTTCAACAGGAAATGACCACAGAAACAGGTGAAAGCAGAGGATCGGCAGATAGCACGGATGGACTCTATCGCTATCATATGGTGTTTGCTAAAATTGACAACGGCCGTTTTCTAAGCCACTTGGAAATGGCCACCGTTTTTCAGCGTGCCATGCGGCGGGCTGGACTGCCACTGGCGTACAGCCAAGGATACCACCCCACCCCTCGCATTTCTTTTGGAGATGCGCTACCCCTCGGCCTTGAGAGCAGGGTTGAGGAGATGGAGGTGGTACTATGCCAGCCTTTAACGACCTCAGAGATATGCAGTCGATTGAATGCTGAACTCCCACCTGGCTTGGAGGTGCTGGAGGCAGAGGAGAAACACAAGAGTACTCGACAAACAGCCTCAACAGTGATTAGATACGAGGCTACCTTGCCAGGAGAGAGTTGGCCAGCGGAAGGGTTTCGCCGCTTCCACAGTCGTTCACTGGCTCCACTGAGGCAGAGGTCCAAACGGGGTGAAACTATTATCTCGCTGGAAGACCGGCTGCTTAGTCTCGAATCTTTAGATCCCCACAGGATTCGGCTCACTCTTACTCAGGATGCGAACGGAAACATCCGGATTCGAGATCTTTTGACTCACATATTCGACTTGCCCGAACAGAAAGTTTTGGACGCTCGTATTATCAAAGTAACTTCAGAACTCACGGAAGGATGACATCGTGTCCACTGATCTGATCATCAATGTTACCCATTATGAAACACGGGTGGCACTCATGGAAAATGGGACAGTGTCCGAGCTCTTCATTGAACGCTCCGGCGAACGAAGTATTGCCGGAAACATCTGCAAAGGGAGAGTAGTACGAGTGCTTCCTGGCATGCAAGCGGCTTTTGTTGATATCGGTTTACCGAAGGCGGCATTTTTGTACGTAAGCGATGTATACGACAATCTGGACGAAATAGAAAAAATGATGGCCGGCAACGAGGAGATTGACGAGGACGACGAACTGCACCAGGAGCAGGTTGAGGCAACGTGGCCAGGGGAGCTCCACATAGAGGATCGGTTGCAGGAGGGGCAGGAGATCCTGGTTCAGGTGGCCAAAGAACCATTGGGCAGCAAAGGAGCGCGTATTACCTCGCACATCTCTATCCCGGGGCGTCATCTTGTGCTCATGCCAACAATGGACCATGTTGGGATTTCACGGCGAATTGAGGATGAAACTGAGCGGACTCGATTGCGTGAGTTAGTGCTGCAGATAAAACCTGACAATTATGGCTTTATCGTCCGCACAGCTGCAGAGGGGGTGGACAGTGACAAGATCAAGGCAGAAATGGATTTCATGTTGAAACTATGGCAGAACATCCAGAAAAACAGCGAAAACTGTCAAGTGCCGGGTCTTCTTTATCAAGAGCCGGCTATCATTTTACGGGCAGTGCGAGATCTCTTTACCCAAGAGGTGGACAAGCTCATTGTAGATTCCCAGGCAGAGTATGAGAAGATTCTCAAGTTTGTTGAGACCTTTATGCCTGCCTTGAAAGCGGATGTAAAGTTGTACGAGGAATCCGAGCCAATTTGTGATGCTTACGGAATCGAGATGGAGGTTCAGCGGGCTCTGGGTAAAAAAGTATGGTTAAAGTCCGGCGGTTACATTGTTATCGAGATGACCGAAGCACTCACTGCCATCGACGTTAACACTGGACGCTATGTGGGCAAGAGAAATCTGGAAGAGACCATTCTCAAGACCAACCTCGAGGCCGTCAAAGAAATCGCCTATCAGTTGCGTTTGCGCAATATAGGTGGAATCATCATTAGCGATTTCATCGATATGGAAAAGGAGGCCAATCGGGAAAAAGTATTCAATAGACTTAAGGATGCCCTGAAAAAGGACAAAAGCAAAACCAACATTTTGAAGATGTCAGAGCTTGGCCTTATTGAAATGACCCGGAAACGCACGAAAGAGAACATAAACCGGGTACTGCGAGAACCATGTTTTTACTGTAATGGGGAAGGATATCTCAAGTCCACGGGTACCATGTGTTACGAGATTTTTCGGGAGATTGAACGAGATCATGAGGCCCTGTTCGGGCGGAGTGTAATGGTAACGGCGCACCCGGAGGTGGTTCATCTTCTCTACGATGAAGAGCGCCATCGACTGGAGGAGTTGGAAACGAATCTGCAGGCGCGGATCTCTGTGAAGGCAGACCAAAGCCTCCACCTGGAGCAGTATGATATCTATGCGCTACCATGAAGCAATAGACATTGAGCCGGCTTTACTGAAGTAGGGTGCCAGCCTTCTTGAGAGGTCCTGTGGTACTTGGAGTAGTGGAGTACTGGGGTGACAAAAAATTCCAAATAACAAATCACAAATTCCAATCACAAAGGTTTCAGTGTTCAGGTTTCAGCCTCTCTGTTTCTTTTTCCTGACACCTGACACCTGACACCCGACACCTTGAGCTGTGGTGCTTGGAATTTGATATTTTGCAGTGCTCCATTACTCTGGATTTCTTGACTCTCCTCCTGCCA
>CBFDBW010000213.1:0-5471 GCA_965603145.1 uncultured Syntrophobacterales bacterium | reverse complement strand
GTTTATTAGAGAATTAGCCAAACAGATGAATTGTTTACCGCTTACTGCTCACTATTTGACGAATCGACGATTTGACTAATTAACTAATCGCCCACCTACTACTGGATTCTGGCTACTGCTACTGAATTCTTTGATTGCAGATTTGAGATTGTCTAGAATGTCCAAAATGCCTAAAGAGAACTAAAGGAGTGGAGCCATTTGCTCGGCCATGGGAAATAACCCGAAGAGCCCTCCGGTGTGAACAAATACGATCCTGTCGCCAAACACTTCTGGGTTTTGCTCAAGCTCCTGGCTCATGCCATAGAAGGCCTTGCCGGTGTAGACCGGATCCAGAAGAATGCCCTCGGTGCGAGCCACCTCGCGGATAAGGGAAAGCTCCTTGGAACCCGCCTTGCCATAACCGCTTCCCACATAGCCGTCGACTATCTCGATGTCACGCTCACGAGAAAAAGGGAGGTCGAGCTGGTAGGTATCTATTGCGGTCTGGCAAATATCGCCAACCACCCGGAGAAAATAATCCCTATCGTTACAGACATTTATTCCCACAACCCGAGCGTTCAACCCCAGCAGTTTAACCCCCAGTATGAGACCGGCGGTGGTCCCCCCTGAGCCAGTGGCGTGGATGATTGTGGTGGGGTGGTTCTCAGCCCCCGGGAGGATGGCCAGATCAAACGCCAACTCCTCCACCGCCCGCACATATCCCCATGCACCCATGGCATTTGATCCCCCTTCGGGAATAACATAAGGAGTTTTCCCCGAGTTCCGGAGCGACTCGGCTTCAGCTGCAAGCATCTCAGCGCGGCGGCCGTACTCTGCAAAGGTGAGCCATACGATTTCGGCACCCACCAGCCGATCAAGCAGGATATTGCCTGCAAGAGGTGGCGGCTTGGCAGGATCCCGGGTGCGAAGAAGCAAACGCACCCCTAGGCCCAACCTGGCAGCGGCAATTGCCGTTGCCCGGGCGTGATTGGACTGAGCTGCCCCACAGGTAATCACTGTGTCGCAGCGGTTTGCCAGTCCATCAGCCAGCAAGAATTCCAGTTTTCTGATTTTGTTGCCGGTAAGGTCGGTGCCGGTCAGATCGTCGCGCTTGACATGCATGTCGATGCCAAACTTCTCGCTCAAACGTGAAAGCGGCTCAAGCGGCGTTGGAGTCCGGGCCAGATCCAACCGGACCGGGTAGGGGATTTCTCGCTTGCCAGTATGCATGGACTTTCTCCTCGGCTTTGCAGGCTATGGCGACATCCTCATCGGGGAGCGGTTAACTTTTGTGACTCACCTTATTACAAATATAACTGAGAAAGGCCGCATTGTCTCTCTTCTCTGCCCCCGACCCTGGCTTCGGGTTCGAGATTCGCTGGCCAATTTCCTGGCACGCAAATTGCTCTTCACAACTTCACGTCATCGAGTACAAATGTCTGAAACCATAAGAAAACAATAACCTCGAGGGTAAACAGATGACTGCGACTATCATTATCCTGATTGTGGTAGGCCTGTTGGTTATTTTTGGCATCGCTACTTACAACAAGCTCATCCGGCTCCGGAATATGGTTGAAGAGGGTTGGAGTGGCACAGATGTCCAGCTCAAAAGACGGGCAAATCTCATTCCCAATCTGTTAGAGACGGTCAAGGGGTACATGGGGCACGAGCGTGAGCTGTTAAGCAAGGTAACCGAACTGAGGACGCAAAGCATGAAAGCACGAGAAGTTGGCGAAAAAGGGAGGCTGGAAGGGCATCTTTCCCGCTCCCTCGCCAACATATTTGCGGTGGCGGAGGGATATCCAGATTTGAAGGCCAACCAGAATTTCTCGGAGCTGCAAACTGAACTGTCAGATCTAGAGGAACAGATTCATATGGCCCGACGCTACTACAACGGCACGGTGCGCAACCTGAACATTCAAGTCGAATCCTTTCCCAGCAACATCGTTGCCGGCATATTCAATTTCACCAAAGGCGAGTTCTTCGAGATAGAAGACCCGGCCGAGAGGGTGGTGCCGGAGGTGAAGTTCTAGCTTGGGCTAGGTTTGGAGGAACCATGAGCACTAGAAAAATGTTGGCCCTTGTGGCCGTGCTTCTTTCCCTTCTGGTCTGCAGTTTTGTGCAACCTTCTTTTGCCAACAGATCGGAGAGAATACTCGACTTCCAGAGCTGGATTCAGGTGCATCGGGACGGAAGCATGAGCGTCACCGAAAACATCAAGGTCATTTGCGCCCAGCAGCAGATAAAACGAGGCATCTATCGTGACTTTCCCACAAAGTACAAGGACCGCTACGGGAACACGGTCAAGGTGGGTTTTGAGGTTGTAAGTGTTTTGCGGGACACTAACTCTGAACCCTATCACATCAAAGACGTCTCCAACGGCAAGAGAGTCTACATAGGTCACAAGGACGTGTTCCTCAAGCCCGGCATCTACACCTACACCATCAGCTACAAGACCAGCCGACAACTGGGATTTTTCGAGGACTTTGACGAACTCTACTGGAACGTAACGGGTAACGGCTGGAACTTTGTCATCGAGAACGTCGAGGCGGTGGTCGAGTTACCTCAATGGGCCGAGGTTCTGCAGAGCGCCGGTTACACTGGGAGATACGGTAGCAAAGGACAGGACTACAGCACCGGTTTTGACGAGCAAGGCAATATCACCTTTACCTCCACCCGCAGCCTCATGCCCAAAGAGGGTCTTACCATCGCTGTGGCTTGGCCCAAAGGTGTCGTGGTCGAGCCCACCACTATGGAAAAGCTGGGTTACATGTGGAAGAACAACCAGAGTGCGGCCGTGGCCGCATTCGGCTTCCTAATTCTGACATCTTTCTACGTTTTGGCCTGGTTCAAAGTGGGTAAGGATCCAGAAGAAGGTACAATTATCCCGCTATTCTTGGCACCCAAGTGGGTTTCACCTGCCCTGGCCCGATTGATCATGCGCGTCGGCAGCTCTGACGACAAATTGTTTGCTGTTGCTGTGGTCAATATGGCCGTCAAAGGCTTCTTAACCATCAGAGAAGACGAAGATAATGTCTTTACTCTAAAAAGGACCGGCGCAGGTGAGGCGCAGTTGTCCGGCGGGGAAAGCAAGATTGCCCGCAAGCTTTTTGGCTCCAAGAACAAGATTAAACTCAAAAATACCAACCATAGCAAGATCGGCGGTGCCAAGGAGGAGTTACAGAAGTACCTGATGAAGGCTGCTCGCAATAAATACTTCATTCTCAACTCCGGTTGTTTTGTGGTGGGCCTGGTCATAACTGGCCTGACCTTGGCGGTGGTGATTCTGGGTGCTGCCAACCTGGGGCTGGCGGTGTTTATGACTGTGTGGTTGTCAATTTGGACTGCTGGATGCTTTGCTCTGGGCCTTACGGTGATAAGTGCCTGGAGAGGCTTCGCAACGCCTGGTGGTGGGATCAAAGCGGTAAATACCGCCGGGGCAATGGGGATAACTCTATTTGCCCTGCCGTTTTTTGCGGGAGAGCTTTTTGGCCTGTGGGCATTTTCATCCGCTGTCTCGCCCCTGGCTGC
The DNA here is from genome assembly GCA_965603145.1 of uncultured Syntrophobacterales bacterium. Classification (GTDB taxonomy): domain Bacteria; phylum Desulfobacterota; class Syntrophobacteria; order BM002; family BM002; genus BM002. The sequence continues at coordinate 1,961 of CBFDBW010000213.1, read as the reverse complement.
AGTCACCATCGTGGTCATAATCACTATCAATGCACTCTTCTACCATCTCCTTAAGGCCCCGACTTTAACGGGGCGAAAGCTGATGGACGAGATCGAGGGGTTCAAGCTTTATCTTTCAGTAGCGGAAAAGGAGCGGCTGAACATTCTCAATCCACCCGAGAATACCCCGGAACTTTTTGAGAAATACCTACCTTATGCTTTGGCCCTGGATGTGGAAAATGAGTGGATCGAGCAGTTCGCCGAGGTACTGGCTGCGGCCTCAAAGGACGGGGGCTACCGGCCGACCTGGTACACAGGCAATACCTGGAGGTCGTGGAATATGGCGGGCTTTGCCTCAAGCCTGGGCACATCTCTTCCCGGAGCCATCTCTTCTTCTTCCACTGCGCCCGGCTCCTCATCCGGCAGCGGTGGTGGAGGCTCCTCGGGTGGTGGCGGAGGTGGAGGTGGCGGCGGCGGCTGGTAGCCACGAGGAAAGTGTCTAAAATGAACTAAAACGGTTGCAAAGAGCAGCACAATCATATCAAGAATGTTAAAGGCAATCAGAGACGTACAGAGTGAGGCGTGGAAAGAAATTACAATAGGTAAATTGATTGCCACCTCCATTGGGCTTCTCCTGTTCTTTATTGTGCTGGTCGGAGATCAAGACCGGTTCATTTTCCTGATAGACCACACGAACCTGGCATTCCATGAGGCAGGACACGTGATTTTTGGACTCCTTGGTGGAACGCTTGGTCTGTACGGCGGGACCCTGGGGCAACTTGTGTTTCCTCTCGTTGCAGTTATTGCCTTCTGGCTGCGGCGTGAAGCAATATCATTTGCAGTAGCTGGTGTCTGGCTTTTCGGAAATTTTCTAAACATCGCCCATTACATGGCTGACGCCCGCGCCCAGGTGCTGCCTCTCGTTGGAGGGGGCGAACATGACTGGACAAACATTTTTAGTCGTTGGTCAGTATTGTCATATGACACCAGGATTGCCTCTTTTGTAAACACCCTGGGCTGGATGGGGATGATCGGGATGGGGGCATGGATGGTGTACCGCTGGCACCAAGATCGAGAGTAGGTTCCCTAACGTTGGCAGGATCAGTCTTTCTTAGTGATTGTGGCATTTCCTGGTGTTTTCCCGCATTGTCTCTTCTTGCCTGGTATTCCTACAACTACAGCCAATATACAAGGGGAAATTATCCGGTGTTTTGGGGTCTTTTTGTTACCCATGGTAGCGCTACTGGTAGCAGTTGGTAGTAGTAAAGAAGGAAGGTTTCCTGCAAATTCGTATTGACTCACCAGCATATGGTAGCGGGTTCTTAAGGGGGAAAGTGTGGAGTATGTTATCTACGCTCCAGGTAGGCTAATAGAGATGAGTTGGGGACACTGATGTTGTTGTAGAAGGTGACAAGTATGCCTTTCCACCTTCACTTGGCATTCCAATCAGCATACTCCACTTGTGCAGTCAAGGTGCTCTGCAACCCTAGATGAAATGTGTTTTTGGTCTTTTTCGGAAATTGCTATGAACCTGATTCCTATGCCGTAGGAGGCATTGTTTTTAGCTGGCTCATGAATATCTGATCTGACAACTTCCGCTAAGGCTCGTATACGAGGGCTTAGAAGAGAGACACTTATATGCATTAAGACCTCAGTGGGCTTCAGTGGTTTACGACAACGTATATATGCTCCGCCAGCACTTATGTTCTTCGTTTCTCCGCTAATGATCTCTCCGTTGTTTTTCAGGATTACAGGCCAGGCTATTTCTGCTCTAGGGTGTTGTCGCTTTTCAATCACTTCAGCTGTACGCAAAATAATACTCCTAAGTATACGGGTCTATAAGGCGAGTACAATTTCTCAGTTGGCTATTTGCTTTCTCTACGCAGCAAGAGGGCTGCTATCGCTAAGATAACAACCCTCTGCTGCCATATCTTATAGAAAGGAGAAACCTTAGCTTACAGAGTAGGGTACAGCAACGTCTG
>CBFDBW010000212.1:0-5477 GCA_965603145.1 uncultured Syntrophobacterales bacterium | reverse complement strand
TCCGTAAATTCCTCAATGCCTCAATCCCTTAATCTCACATCTCACATCTTAAATCCACAATCCGAAATTCTACCCCATGCTCTATGCCCTATGCTTCATGCCCTAGGCTCTTGAATTCTTGAATTGCAATTATTATATTTATACAAATTCCTAGCAAATAGGGAGGAACATTATGCCAATCTTTGAATATAACTGCGATAACTGTAAATATTCATTCGACAAACTGGTGATGCGCCAGGAGACCAACGTGAACTGTCCGCTCTGCCAGGGAGATGTTAAGAAGCTCATGTCCACCTTTGCAGTCGGAACTCCTGACAATGGCACCAGCAAGCTGCCGGCAAGTCCAAGTCGCCCGATGTGCACCACTTGCTAAGTTTGTACCATCTGCCTGGCAGCCTTCCAAAGAGAAGTCGGCCAACTCTCATTACGCTGGAGCTATCAGAGACGAACCGTCCCGGGCTTAGGTATGTCTATCGGCCTAGAAAGCTGGTTGGCGTCAGGTGGATTCCCGCCAGATTCAATGGGTCTCAAGAAGGCTAAGGATGTGAGATGTTAATCGTGTTTCGTGCTTCGGATTTCTAATTTGTCGATTGCCCTTAATCTCTAAATCCCTAAATTACAGGATAGGCAATTCCCTGTTGCCACCACTCAACCACTTCCCGAAATAGTTTCCTAAACCCTGGAGTACCGCCCAATCCCTTACGGCCAAAATTGTAATTTATCTCAATGAAGACCGGTGGACCGTCATCCGGGAACATCAGATCGAAACCGGCAAGGTTTATCCCGCTTAGGTGGCAAAATTTGCCAACTGCAGCCAGACCGAAATACTGCAACTCAGGGAAGATCTCTGGGCGGATACATCCTCCGCGACAGGCATTGTTATAGAAGCTGCCACCCCCTACCCGAAAATAGCTTACCATTTTCGCACCCACCACAACCACTCGGAGATCCATGCCTCCATGTTCCACCCACTGTTGTAACAGGAGTGGCGCTTCTGCAGGGAGCCGAGCAAGACCGTTCAGCAGATCGTTGCGGCTGGTTACAGGAAAAACCGCACTGCCCCCGCCACCCACATCTCCTTTGAGCACGAAGGGATAGTCCAGGGGGAGGGTCGCTGCCTCAGCGTCCAGGACGTTCTGAGGACTCGGATAAACAATGGTTTTCGGGTGGCGGACTTCAAGACAACGAAAGAGCATTGCCTGCTTGGTCTTTCCTGGATATTGGTACCGGGCGTCAAGATTAGGAAACCGGTTTGGCGCCAGGGCAGCAATCTTCCGATAACGTTTTTTAGTTGCACCCCGGGGCATGACCACCCCACGCGCAGAGCGGATCATCCGAGCCACTTCCGGATCATCAACAGGAGCCAGATTGGGTAGATTCTCCTCCAGATGAACCAGATGATTCATGGATAGAAAGTAGCCCGTCATAGTAAATGCCTAAAATGAGCTGAAGTGCCTAAAATGTCTAAAATGTCTAAAGTACTGGTAAGCAGTGAGCGGTGAGCAGTAAGCAGTTCACTTCGTTCTTTGATCAGTCCGTCTCCTGCCTGCTTGCCCTGAGCTTGTCGAATGGGTCGAAGGTTAGCCGCGATCTTACACCTCTTCCAACAAATGACAGCGAAGCGTAGTGATCTAATGACGCCGAAGGCATATGACACGAAGCTCGATGAGAGCTGAGCTATGCTGCACGCTGGTCAACCAAAGAGCCATTCACAAAAGTCTTTTACATTCATAGTAAGATGCGGTAACATCACCAAAATCAAGTAAGTTCATTTTATCACAATTTTGTGCAAACAAACTACTACTTCCAAACCAAGGATCTCAACACGTTCGACCGGGGTTTCTTGCAGAACTGACGATTGAACGTGGCACTGCTTTTTGAATATGAGATAAGGGGAGTTTTGTCATGGAAAAAACGGACGGGATCACTGATGTGGGCGAGATGAAGGACAGAATGATGATTGATCTGTTCAAGAAAAAGCTTCAGGAGGCGAAAACTGACCTCGCCTCATTGCGCGGGACCTGGAACGAAGCCAGCGAACTTCTCAAAGCCCACTTCGGCAAAATCACCCGCACCATGGTAACTAATGAGAATAAGCTACGAAATCTCTATCAAGCCGCCATCGATGAATTGAAGAAAGAGACATCGTAACCTAATAAGCACTGGACGCAGTTGGTACGAGACGGGAGGTCGGGCGAGACTCGCGAGATAGGAGAGTTATCCGTTATTCGTTAATCGTTATTCGGGTGTCTTCAAAGAATTCCTTTTTAGGGTTAACATTCCAAGTCATTGGACGTTAGTCTCCCGTATAACTAATAACGTATAACCTATAACCTGCATCATCCCCACTAGACTGCCTCCAGAACATCGTTGTCCCCTGCCGCTTAGGAAAAAATCTCGAAGACAATCCCTTGCTCATCTGTGCTCAGACGTAGCCGACTGCCATCCGGCACCTCGCCGGCCATGATCTTTTTGGCCAATGGTGTTTCCACCATTTTTTGAATTACCCTCTTCAAAGGACGCGCACCATAAACCGGATCGTAGCCTCGTTCCGCCAGCAGTTTTTTGGCCTCATCGCTAAACTCCAACTCAATCCGCCGATCTTCAAGGCGTCGTTGGAGCCAGGTTACCTGGATATCAACAATCTGGGCCAACTCCTCTTGGCTGAGAGCGTGGAAAACCAGGGTCTCGTCCACCCGGTTGAGAAACTCAGGACGGAAATGCTGGCGTAAAGCCTCCAGCACCCGCTGGCGCATGCGTTCGTAACTTGACTCGTCCGTACCAGGGGTGTCCAAAATATATTGGCTGCCCACATTAGAAGTCATGATGATGATACAATTCTTGAAATCCACGGTGCGGCCGTGGGAATCGGTGAGGCGACCATCATCCATGATCTGCAGAAAGACACTGAAGACATCGTGATGGGCCTTTTCGATCTCGTCAAATAGAATGACCGAAAAAGGTTTGCGTCGCACTGCTTCAGTGAGCTGGCCACCTTCCTCATAACCCACGTATCCCGGCGGCGCCCCGATAAGACGGGCCACGGTGTGTTTTTCCATATACTCGCTCATGTCGATCCGCACCATGTTGTTTTCATCATCGAAGAGATTCTCCGCCAGGGCCCGGGCAAGCTCCGTCTTTCCCACTCCGGTGGGCCCAAGGAAGATGAAGGAGCCAACCGGGCGGTTTGGGTCTTTGATTCCGGCGCGAGAGCGGATTACCGCCTCAGCCACTGCCTTGACCGCTTCGTCCTGGCCAACCACCCGTTCGTGCAGGTGATCTTCGAGCTTCAGCAGCTTCTCCCGTTCTCCCTCAACCAGCCTGGTAACCGGTATGTGAGTCCAGCGGGAGACGATTTCCGCAATCTCGTCATCTGTGACCTCTTCCCGCAGCAGCCTGCCTGTCCCCTGTTTGCTTGCCAGCATTTCCTCTTCAGCTTTGAGTCTTTCTTCCAGCTCCGGCAACCTACCGTGCTGCAATTCCGCGGCTCGATTGAGATCATAATTGCGCTCGGCCACGGAGATGTCGTACCTGAGCTTCTCGATCTCTTCACGCAGCCCCTGTACCTTATGGATGGCAGCCTTTTCCGCCTCCCACTGGGCCCGCATGGAATCTGCTTTGGCCCGTTGATCTGCCAGTTCCTGGCGCAAGGTTTCCAGCCGCTCCTCGCTTGCCTTATCTTTTTCCTTTTTTAGGGCGGCTTCTTCTATTTCCAACTGCATCACCCGCCTGGTCACTACATCCAGTTCGGTGGGCATGGAATCCATCTCTGTACGAATGGTGGCACAGGCCTCGTCCATCAGATCGATGGCCTTGTCCGGTAAAAAGCGGTCGCTGATGTAGCGGTTGGATAGGACCGCCGCGGTCACCAGCGCACTGTCCTGGATCCTGACCCCGTGATGGACCTCATAGCGCTCTTTCAGTCCACGCAGAATGCTTATGGTGTCTTCAACCGTGGGCTGATCCACCATCACCGGCTGAAAGCGACGTTCGAGGGCAGCGTCTTTTTCTATATATTTGCGATACTCATCCAGGGTGGTGGCGCCAACACAGTGCAACTCTCCCCGGGCCAACATGGGCTTGAGCATATTGCCCGCATCCATGGAACCTTCGGCCCGTCCCGCCCCGACGATGTTGTGCAGCTCATCAATAAAAAGCAGAATGGAGCCTTCGCTCTCTTTGATTTCCTGTAACACTGCCTTGAGTCGTTCCTCAAATTCACCGCGAAACTTGGCCCCTGCCACCAAAGCTCCCAAATCCAGGGCAAAGATGGTCTTATCTTTGAGCCCTTCAGGCACATCGCCTTTGACTATGCGGTGGGCCAACCCCTCAACGATGGCGGTCTTCCCCACCCCAGGCTCACCGATGAGTACCGGGTTGTTCTTGGTCTTTCGTGAAAGTATGCGAATAACCCTCCTGATCTCGCTATTGCGACCGATCACCGGATCAAGCCGCCCTTTCCGGGCTTCCTGTACCAGATCGCGCCCGTAGCGCTCCAAGGCCTCATACGTTGACTCTGGCGTGGCGCTGGTCACCCGTTGATGACCGCGCACCTCGGTAAGCGCCTGCAGAAAACGATCTCGGGTGATATTAAAATTTTTGAAGATGCGTCCTGCCTCCGTGGTCGTCCCCTCATCGATGAGTGCCAGAGCCAAGTGTTCTACCGAAACATACTCGTCCTTTAGTCTCTTGGCTTCCTGTTCCGCCTTGATCAAAATGCGGTTCAGTCGCTGCGTTACATATATTTTCCCCGCCTCGGTTCCCGGTCCTGAGATGCTGGGTCGCTTCTGCAGTTCTGCTTCCAATTCAGATCTGAGGTTTTCTACAGGTACATCCATCTTGCTGAACAGGCGAGGAACCAGACCCTCGGACTGCTCCAGCAACGCCAGCAGCAGGTGCTCACCGTCAACCTCCTGATGTCCATAGCGCAGTGCAGTGCTTTGCGCCTGGTGCAGCGCTTCTTGTGTTTTTTGCGTCATTTTGTTGAAATCCATTAAACAGATATCCTCCTTCCGCGAGTCTTATTTCCTCTCCCCTCGGAGACCGTGTCACAATTCGCCGAATCCGTCATGCCGGACGAGCCCAGCTTTGCGGGGCGAGATCCGGAATCCAGTGAAAAGGCAATATAATCAAATTCTTTCTGGATCCCGGCTTGCGTCCGCCGTAGGCGGCCTTGGCCGGGATGACGAATCGCCACACGGTCTCCGACGCTCATATTTTCTTGCGAAGCCAGGCGATTTCTCGCTCCAACTCTTCGATTTTGTCAAGCAAATCCAAAACTACACCAATGCCGGACCAGTTGATGCCCAGGTCCCGGCGAAGGCGCATAATCCGCCAGATCCTGGGCACTGCAGTCTCAGGAAACAATAACCTAGGTTCCCATTTCACTGGATCTATGAGTCCCAAGTCCACCAACTTGTCCACCATCTCCGGGTGCAGCCGCGCCAGCCTTGCTAACTCCCCTGTTGTGACCAGAT
>CBFDBW010000211.1:0-5488 GCA_965603145.1 uncultured Syntrophobacterales bacterium | reverse complement strand
ATTACCAACGCAAACTACGCTGGTGGTCTTACGGTTTTTGCCCAGCTTGATTCGGAAAAGCCAGGTTTCATGGGTTCTTTCATCGTAGAGACCACTTGGGATGGAGTGAAAATTGGTAAAGATATGCCCAAAATGGGACTCAAGGCAAGTTCTACGGCAGCCATTCAATTCAAGGACGTCAGGGTACCAGTGGAAAATCTCTTGGGTCAGCCGGGAGAGGGATTCAAGATCGCCATGAGTATCCTTAATTACGGTAGACTGGCCCTCGGGGCAGGATCTGTTGGCGCCATGAACCAGTCGATGCGGGACATGGAAAAACAGTCTGCACGCAGGAGACAGTTCGGAGTGGAGATCAATAGCTTTGAACTTATTCAAGAAAAGATGGTGCAGGCCAGGGTTGACAGTTACGTGGCCTCAGCCATGACAGCTTTCACAGCTGGAATGGTAGAGGATAATCCTCAAGCCCGGATTGCCATTGAGAGTTCCCACTGCAAATTGTTTGGCACCACCAGGGCGTGGAATACAATGTACGATGCTCTCCAAGTAGCAGGAGGTTCAGGGTACCTTGCCACCCAGCCCTATGAGAAGAGATTGAGAGATTTCAGGGTAACTACCATTTTTGAGGGAACCACAGAGATCCACTCCATCTATCCCCCCCTGTTCGTCTTGCGTAACCTTAACAAACATATGAAAGCAGTCCACCCTTCCACCACCTCCAAGTTATTATTTCTGCTAAAGGGTCTGTTTGGTAAAGCTGATTGGAAACTACGATTCCATCAAAGAGTCATGAACCGTGCGGCCCGCCTCGCCAAAGCAAATGGACGAAGTGTACGCTGGCTGTTGCACGCTGGCCTTTTGATATATGGCAAAAATATCCAAAATGAGCAGTTTTTCTTACGTCGGATTACCAATCTCAGTTTACATCTCTATGGACTTGTCGCCGTTTTGGCCAAAATAGACGGAGCCCAAAAAATGGGGAGAGATATCTCAGAGGATCTCAGGATACTATCCTATTTTCTGGAGGTTGCGCGGCAGTCGAGAAAACGTGACAAACGTTTGTTCAGATCCAGAAAGGAAGCTCTTCACAAGAATGTTGCCAAAAGTATCATTTCTTGATTTCCTGACCCACCGAAACCTTGACCGGGGTCTGAGTGTGACTTACTATTAAACCATATTCTCAAGCGTCTTGAGAAAAACTGATCCAAGAACTATTCAGGATGTCTCCCAAAATTTCGTCATCCCCATGGCGCGGGGGGCGCCCAGAAAAGATTGATTCCCAGCACCGACAAGGAGACTCGCATGCAAGAACGTGATGGCATAGTCACCATGAAAGGCAACCCGATTACCCTTATGGGTACCGAGCTACAAGTTGGAGATAAGGCTCCTGACTTCGTGGCCATAGACAATGATCTGAATCCGGTAAGCTTCGACTCATTCCGCGGCAAAGTCTGCATCGTTTCCTCCGTGCCCTCTCTCGACACGCCGGTGTGTGACATGGAGACACGGAGATTCAATGATGAAGCAGGTCGCTTGGACGACGATGTGGAAATTCTAACCATTAGCATGGATCTTCCATTTGCTCAAAAACGGTGGTGCGGAGCTGCCGGAGTTGACAAGGTCCAAACGCTCTCTGACCACCGTGACGCTGCTTTTGGGCAGGCATATGGTGTACTAATCAAGGGGTTCCGGCTACTGGCGAGGGCAGTGTTTGTGGTAGATAAGGAAGGAACCATACGATATATAGAGCTGGTCAAAGAGATCGCCAGTGAGCCGGACTATGATTCTGTACTGACAGCAGTAAAAGAACTCGTCTGAGAAAAGGCGCGCTGTCGGTAAAAGAGACGAAGCAAGTTTCGTTGGTCCTTATTATATCCTTGCTCCCCATGCGGTTGTCACATCTCACTGACTGATATTTTGGGGAGTAGCTTGGACGTGTGTAGTTTGCCCAGTTCTTTTGTATGAATCCTTACAGAAACGCCAGGGAGAAGGGAATCATGCGACTCTTACCTTTTGTGGCCTTACTAATTTTATTCTTTCCTTCACAATTTAAGGCGGCGGAATTGAGCGATGCCAGTTCTGAATGTCTAGACTGCCATACGAGTATAGCGCCAGGGATGGTTGCTGGTTGGCAAAGTAGCCGCCATGCCAGAGTGAGTCCGCTTGAATCTCTGAAAAAGCCGGAGTTGGAAAGAAGGGTCTCCGCGAAGTGGGTTCCAAGTGACCTGATGCAAAGTGTAGTCGGCTGCGCTGAGTGTCACACCCTGAAGCCGGAAAAACACAGCGACACCTTCGAACACAACGGCTATCAGGTGCATATTGTTGTCACCCCTGAAGACTGTGCCACCTGCCATCCAGTTGAAGAGAAACAATATGGGCAAAATCTCATGTCCCATGCTTATGGGAACCTGCTGAATAACTCTCTTTACCAGGATCTGGTGCAGACGATTAACGGGGTGCAGTTTTTCGATGACGGCCACATAAGTATTAAGCCTGCAAGCCCAGAGACAAATGGGGATTCCTGTCTTTCGTGTCATGGCACCAAAGTGGAGGTGAAAGGATTTGATGCGCGCGACACCGAGATGGGGGAAATGGAGTTTCCGGTTTTGAGTGGCTGGCCCAATGCAGGTGTTGGCCGCATAAACCCTGATGGCAGCAGGGGTTCATGTTCCGCCTGTCATACCTGGCATCGATTCTCCATTGAGATGGCCAGAAAACCCCATACCTGTTCCCAGTGCCATAAGGGCCCGGATGTTCCCATATATAAGATATATCAGGTCAGCAAACATGGAAATATCTATTCATCCATCGGCAAGAAGTGGAATTTCGAGGAAGTTCCCTGGACAGTGGGCGAAGACTTCACTGCCCCTACCTGTGCCACCTGCCATGTCAGCCTGGTTGTCACCTCAGAGGGCGATATCGTAGCGGAGAGGACTCATCAAATGAACGATCGCCTGCCCTGGAGGATGTTTGGTCTGATTTATGCCCACGCCCACCCCAAATCTCCTGACACCAGTGTGATCAAGAACAAAGCCGGTCTTCCTCTTCCCACTGACCTCAATGGGGAGCCCGCCTCCACATACTTGATCGATAACAACGAACAACAAAAGCGGCGTAAGATTTTGCAGAAAGTTTGTCTCACCTGCCATAGCCAACAGTGGGTGGATGGGCACTGGGCCCGATTTGAAAATAACATTAAAACCACCAATGAGATGACTGTGACCGCCACCGAGTTGATGCTCAAGGCTTGGGAAACAGGAGCGGCCAAGGGTCTGGCTCAGAATGACTCGATCTTTAATGAAGCCATCGAAAAGAAATGGATGGAGCAGTGGTTGTTCTTTGCCAACTCGACCCGGATGTCGTCAGCCATGCTTGGTACCGACTACGGTGTATTCGACAATGGCCGCTGGTATATGGCGAAAAGCATACAGGAAATATATGATTGGTTGAGGATGATGCTCGCTGTGAACAGCGAAACATCTATAGAAGAAAAACTAAAGAAAAAATAGCGAAAAGGAGGATTAGTAATGGCTGAGCAGTTGGAGGTTTACAAGTGTGATGCATGCGGTAACATCGTAGAGGTCTTGCATGGGGGCGGCGGAGAGCTAGTCTGCTGCGGGGAGGCCATGAAACTTTTTATTGAGAACACCGTTGATGCGGCCAAGGAAAAACATGTGCCGGTGATCGAGAAAACTGCTGATGGTTTCAAGGTCGCGGTGGGAAGTGTCGCCCATCCTATGGAGGAGAAGCATTACATTGAGTGGATTGAGGTTATTGCCGGCGGCAAGACCTATCGCCAGTTCCTGAAACCTGGAGAAGAGCCCGAAGCCACTTTTTGCGTCGACGCTGATCAGGTAACAGCAAGGGAATACTGCAACCTGCACGGTTTGTGGAAAGCGTAACTCAACTCAGTGAAACTAAGACAGGTGGGGAATACACTCCACCTTGGATTGAACAGGACAAACCCTCTCCCCCATTCGGGGGAGGGGAGATTTCTTTCTAGCATTGAGTTACCTCCATTATTATCTTTAATTGCGTAACAAGGTGACAAGAATGATACTCTGTACCGCGGGACGATAACAGGAGAGCTATCAATGAGTTTCGAGTTTAATGCTGACGAAATCCTGGAAATGGCGGAACAGATTGAATGCAATGGGGCCCGTTTCTACCGAAAAGCAGCTGAGTTGTTAAAGGACTCAGCGGTCGGCAAATTGCTTCAAGATCTCGCTGTCTGGGAAGATGGACATGAGAGGGTTTTTGCCACCATACGGGCGGATTTGGCTCATCAAGAGCGTGAGCCAATGGTTTTTGATCCTGAACACGAGACCTCAATGTACTTGCGGGCAATGGCTGATGGGCATGTCTTCGATGCGAGGGTCGATCCTGCCGATACGTTGACAGGCAAGGAGTCAGCAGAAGACATCTTACGAATGGCCATCGGGCAGGAAAAAGACTCTATTGTTTTCTATACGGGCCTGAAGGAGATGATCTCTCAAACTTCCGGCAGAGTGCGAATTGAAGAAATCATCAAAGAGGAGATGGGTCATATCGGATTTTTGAATAGAGAGATTGCTGCTTTGAGCTCAAACGTCAGGTGAAAGGGCGACAGCATGGAGAAAACCGATCTCACCTTGCTCATTGGTGGGGAGGCAGGACAAGGGCTAGTGACTTTAGGACAGCTCCTTGCCAAGAGTCTGGTCCACGCTGGCTACTCTATCCTTGTAACCCAGAGCTACCAGTCACGCATTCGAGGTGGTCACAACACCTTCGCCATCCGGGTTAGCAGGGAAGCCGTCGTCGCTCCACGGGAGTCGGTGGACCTCCTGATTGCCATGAATGCAGAAACAGTGACTCTTCATAAAGCAGAAGTTGCTGATGGTGGGCTCATTGTCGCTGATGAGGCCCATGGAACTGAGACTGATGGTTGTCTCCTGGTCCCCTACCAGCAGTTGGGAGAGACAAGATTCGCCAATGTGGTGGCGCTAGGCGTTGTGAGTGTTCTGCTTGGTCTTGATCAATTGTTGGTGGCCAGAAGCTTAGATGTTTTTTTTGGCAAAAAAGACCATGAGATAGCTGAGAAGAACAGACAGATATTGACCACCGCTTTTGACTGGTGCGACCAACAAACCGTTGCTTTTGAAAAACTCCCCCCCGTGGCTAAACCAATCCAGCGCATGGTGATGAACGGCAATGAGGCCATCGCAATGGGTGCACTTTCTGCAGGGGTGAAATTTTGCTCCTTTTATCCCATGACTCCAGCAACCTCCATTGCACTTAATCTGGCGGCTCAAGCCAGCCGCATGGGTCTGGTGGTGGAACAGGCCGAGGATGAGATTGCCGCCATTAATATGGCTATTGGAGCCTCCTTTGCAGGCGTGCCGAGCATTGTGCCCACGTCCGGTGGAGGTTTTGCCCTCATGACTGAAGGGGTTAGCCTTGCCGGAATGAGTGAGACGCCGGTGTTGATTGTGGTGGCGCAAAGGCCGGGGCC
>CBFDBW010000210.1:0-5502 GCA_965603145.1 uncultured Syntrophobacterales bacterium | reverse complement strand
TATGAATGGATCTGCTAAACCCGGTAGAGCTGTGTACCGCGAGGCCACCTCGTCTAGTTCCGAGGTGGGAATGGTAATCTGTTCCGTAAAACAAATCACTCACACAGTCATCCTTTGAGACAGTCCCAAATAACCCGCCCATGATCTGCTCCTCGCTTAGGTTATAGTGTTAACCCGAATATTTCACGAATCTAAAAGATTCGTGAATAATGCAGGCTAGCTGATGCCCGCATGATATTCCTGCAGGGATCTCACTGAATCTTTTCCTTGGCGGTAGGCGGCGATCCCCCTAGCCGCGGCAAGGGCAGCAGCGAGCGTGGTGATATAAGGCACCTTGTATTTAATAGCTGCCTTCCGGATGTAGGAATCATCGTATTTGCTCAGCTTACCGCTGGGGGTGTTGATTACCAGCTGAATCTCCTTGTTCTTGATCCCATCCACTATGTTGGGTCGCCCCTCATGCATCTTTAGAATGAGCTCAGATTGGATATCGTGCTCCGACAGAAATGTGTGGGTTCCTATTGTAGATTTGATCTTGAAGCCGAGGTTGTCAAACTCCCGGGCAACCTCTAATACAGCCGGTCGATCTTTTTCAGATACAGTGACCAAAACGCTTCCCTCCGAAGGTAAAAGTTGCTGTGCGGCCTCTTGGGCTTTGTAAAAAGCGAGACCGAACGAGTCGGCCATGCCGAGAACCTCCCCGGTTGATCTCATCTCCGGCCCCAGAAGTGGGTCAACCTCGGGAAACATGTTAAAGGGGAAAACCGCCTCTTTGACACCAAAGTGCGGAATTGACCGGCGCTTGAGGTCGAGGTCGGCAAGCCTTTTCCCGACCATGACCTGGGTGGCAATTCGAGCCATCGAGATGTTGCAAACTTTTGATACCAGGGGTACGGTTCTCGAGGCACGAGGGTTGGCCTCAAGAATGTAAACGGTATCATTGGCTATGGCATACTGGATGTTCATCAGGCCTACCACATTGAGCTCCACCGCAATCCTTCTGGTATATTCGTAGATGGTGTCAAGGTGCTTGGCGGGGATGCTGATGGGTGGGATTACACAGGCTGAGTCGCCGGAATGGATGCCGGCCAGTTCTATGTGTTCCATAACTGCCGGAACAAAGGCTTCGGTGCCGTCGGCAATGGCGTCCGCTTCGGCCTCAATGGCATTTTCCAGAAACTTGTCGATCAGAATGGGGCGTTCAGGTGTAACATCCACTGCCACAGAAACATAATGCTTGAGCATCTCCTCATCGTGGACCACCTCCATAGCCCGTCCGCCTAGTACGTATGATGGCCGCACCATCAGCGGATAACCGATTTCCTCCGCAACCTGCAGGGCCTCCTCCAGGGTGCTGGCCATTCCAGACGCTGGCTGCGGAATGCCCAGCTTGCGCATCATCTGACGGAAACGATCCCGGTCCTCAGCCAGGTCAATGGTCTCCGGGGTGGTACCGATGATCCGCACCCCCGCCTGGGCCAGTTCATCGGCTATGTTGAGCGGGGTCTGACCGCCAAATTGTACGATAATGCCTTCCGGTTTTTCCTTCTCGTAGATACTCAACACATCTTCCACCGTGAGAGGTTCAAAATAGAGCTTATCTGAGGTGTCGTAATCGGTAGAAACCGTCTCTGGATTACAGTTGACCATGATGGATTCATAGCCCTCATCCCGCAGGGCAAAGGCGGCGTGGACGCAGCAGTAGTCGAACTCAATGCCCTGACCGATACGGTTTGGGCCCCCTCCCAGAACCATGACCTTGGGCTTTTCGCTTCGTGCAACCTTGTCGGTAGCGTTATAAGTGGAGAAATAGTAGGCCGCATCCTCCACCCCGCTTACAGGCACAGGCTCCCAGCCTTGCACCACTCCCAATGTGGTGCGCCGCAGCCTAATCTCAGTTTCGGGAACCTCTAGAATTTGCCCCAGGTAGCGATCCGAGAATCCGTCTTTCTTCGCTTGCACCAGCAGCTGCTCAGGCAATTCCTTACCCTTGTACTGGAGAATCTGCTCTTCTAGGTCAACAAGTTCCTTCATCTGTTCAATGAACCAGGGCTTGATGTGCGTCTTCGCATAGAGATCATCTATAGTTGCACCTTTGCGCAACGCTTCGTACATAACAAATTGCCGCTCGCTCGAGGGCTCAGCCAGTAGTTCCATCAATTCAGCCAGGGACCGCTCATGGAAATCTTTGGCAAAACCAAGTCCATATCGGCCGTTCTCCAGGGAGCGGATTGACTTCTGGCAGGCTTCTTTGTAATTCTTGCCTATACTCATCACCTCGCCCACAGCACGCATCTGGGTGCCGAGCTTATCCTCGGCTCCCTCGAACTTCTCGAAGGCCCAGCGGGCAAACTTCACCACAACGTAATCACCGGACGGTGTGTACTTCTCAAGGGTTCCATCTCTCCAGTAGGGGATCTCATCCATGGTCATTCCGCCCGCCAACATGGAAGAGATGAGAGCAATGGGGAACCCGGTGGCCTTGGACGCTAGGGCGGAAGAACGTGAAGTTCTCGGATTAATCTCGATCACCACCACCCTGCCGGTCTTGGGATCATGGGCAAACTGAATGTTGGTGCCACCAATTACCTTGATGGCCTCGACAATGTCATAGGAATATTTTTGTAGCCGCTCTTGCAGTTGAGGATCTATGGTGAGCATGGGAGCGGTGCAATATGAATCCCCGGTATGTACTCCCATGGCATCAACATTTTCGATAAAGCAGACGGTAATCATCTGGTTCTTGTCATCGCGCACCACTTCAAGCTCCAGCTCCTCCCATCCAAGAACCGACTCCTCCACCAGCACCTGGCCCACGAGACTAGCCGCCAGGCCTCGGCTGACAACAGTGCGCAATTCCTCGACGTTGTATACATGGCCGCCCCCCCAGCCACCCATGGTATAAGCGGGGCGCAGAACCACCGGATAACCAAGATCATCAGCAATTCTCTCAGCCTCTTCCACAGTGAAAGCTGGTGCGCTGTTAGGCATCTCGAGGCCGAGTTTATTCATGGTATCCTTGAAAGCAATTCTATCCTCACCACGCTTGATGGCATCCACCTGAACCCCGATAACCTTGACACCGTATTCTTCAAGCACCCCTGCCCGCGCCAGTTCCGAGGACAGATTCAGTCCAGACTGGCCACCGAGGTTGGGCAACAGAGCATCAGGGCGTTCCTTCTTTATTATCTCTTTCATTCTCTTGAAATTGAGCGGCTCGATATAGGTAACGTTCGCCATACCTGGATCGGTCATGATGGTCGCGGGGTTGGAATTCACCAGCACGATCTCATAACCCAGTTGGCTCAGCGCTTTGCAGGCCTGGGTGCCGGAATAGTCAAATTCACAAGCCTGGCCGATGACAATAGGACCGGACCCGATAATCATCACTTTCTTGATGTCATCCCGCCTTGGCATACTAGTCTCCTCTTATTACGAGCTGCGATTTCTGTCTGAGGGAGGTTAACCCTAATGTCGCAAACCCACACCGGTAAAAACCGCTGCGCTCGCGTGATAGTCCCGCCCGTGGCGGGACGACCGTACTCGGAACAGGATATCACGTACGGTCAAGTACGCTTCATCCTCTCCGAGCCTGCGCGCGGCCACATCTGGCACCCTCTGACGCGTTTTCCCACGGAGTAGGTTTGTAACATTAGGGTTGAGATACGGAGTAGTTTGAGGTTCGATGGAATATTAGGAGAACAACCTTTGTGTGTCAAGCTAAAAGGATTAGAATAACCGTGAGGGGTACTAATAGAAACCTATGAAACCCAGGGATTTTAGATTTTAGAATGCAGATTTAAGATTTAAAAGCTCAATACCTCCCGGTAAGGAATGCACACACCTCAATCTGCAATCTACAATCTGCAATCATAAATCTTACAAAGACTGGCCCGGAGGTCTAAATAAAAAAGCCATCTTACGATGGCGTGTTTTCTCTTTGGTGCCGAAGGCCGGATTCAAGCGTTGGCTAGTAAAATCAGTAACTTGTCAAAATCTAAGTGAGTTTTTGTTCCGCCCTGGCCACATAATCGCATATCCATCGCACATAGGTATCAGCCACCAGACTAGTATTCTCCCCGCTTAACTCCCTCTTTTGCATCCCGAAGGTAAATCAACATTGTGGACTATGATTGAGCTAATATTGGCTAAACTCTCTCTGGACTCAACCAGAGAAGACTACTGAGTTTGAGCTGGGGTTCTTTCATAATTATATTATAACCAAGTTTTAGGGATACCTTCTCTGGAGGGCGGCTGATTTTGGCCGCCCTTTCTATCTTTGTGACGAAACTATGATGTTCGTACAGACTCGGTCGCGCTAATGGATTGGATCTTTTCGGCGGTAGCGTTGAGCGTTCTAACTCAGATTCAGAGAGCCTGACCCTTGGCCATAAGCGCGAGCAACCCCTCAAGAAACAAGGAGATGACAAAACATGAGCAAATTCACCAATGCTGCACTAGAGCTTAGGAGGCAGGGGTACAGCGTTATCCCCTGCAAGTCAGGAAGTAAGGAGTCACTGGTCCCTTGGAAACAATATCAGAAAAAACCGCCTACTGAAAAGAAAATAAAAGAGTGGGGGGTCAAATATCCGGATGCAAATGTGGGAATCGTAACTGGCAAGGTTTCGCGCATAATTGTTCTTGATCTTGATGGTCCCGAAGCAGAACGGGAAGTCGAGAAAAGAGGGGGCGTTCCGAAAACACCCTGCTCCAAAACTCGTAAAGGCTACCATTATGTCTTTCGTTATCCTGATTTTCCTGTGAGAAGTGGTTCAGACAAAAAATTGTCTATAGACATCCGAGCTGACGGTGGGTATATCGTCGCCCCACCATCAATCTATCCCTCTGGACATGAATATGCATGGATCGTGAGCCCATTTGATCTCGAACCCGCGCCTATGCCGAACTGGCTCGTGAAATACATAAAACAGAGGAGCTCGCAAAGTGGTGATGATGAAGATCAGGAGGGAGAGGAGAAAGCCCAGGTGAGAACCGACGAAAAGCTTTGGAGACGAGCCAAGAAAATCATCCGCCAATACCCTAAGATAACCAAATGGTTCAAAACCCCAAAACCAAAAGACAGATCGGGACACGACTGGCGGCTTGCCAGACTGTGCCTGGAACGTGGCATTGACGACGATGATCTGCTCTACCAAATCGTGCTGGAGAACAAGCATGGGAAGGCAAGGCAACATCCCAACACTGACAAGTACATCCGGAATTGCATCCGAAGAGCTACGAACTTGCAGGAATGCGAAGAAGTTCTGATCCCTGCTTCTGAACTTATGAAAAAGGATTTCGATGAGGACCACGAACTTATCGGAGAGGGTATTTTGAATACGAGCACGTCCCTCATTTTTGGAGGTGAGAGTGGAACTTGGAAAACAACGTTGGCTCTGGTGACCTGCCCCCAATTAATGTACCACCTTTAGAGTTAGAGTTTTATCTGTTTTAATCTGCAACCAAGTTGGATCTAGGAGTCGTGGTTGTATTGCTTCAGGA
>CBFDBW010000209.1:0-5533 GCA_965603145.1 uncultured Syntrophobacterales bacterium | reverse complement strand
CTTTTGGGCCTTTTTCTTGGCCCTGTAGTTGCTAGGCTTGGACTATGCCCTGCTCGTCCGGTCCATCGAGCACTTCCTGGACGACTGCAGGTTGCGAGAGACCGTGATGATAGCAACCAGAGAGGGGCCGCCGGTAATGAGCACTTTTGGAAGCAGTTGTACGCGCCCCGCCAATACGCCCGGAGGCAATCCCCTGACCGCCACTGGGGAAGGGGAAAGGAAATAACCCTACGATGGCAGCTATGTCCTTTGCAGCATTGATTCTCCTGTCCCTGGTCGGCTATTCCGTTGGAGTTGTGACCCGGGCTGGAAAGTCTGCTCAGCCAAAGCCGCAGACCATTGACATGCTTCTGGTGCCGATTCTTTGGGCAGGAGCGGTCTCTTCCAGAATAGCCTTTGACCTGAACCAGTGGCTTGCGATACTGATATGGGTGGTTGTGAGTAGTCTGGTAGGAATGATAACTGTCCAGACTCGAAATCTATCCGAAGAGAAGGCATCAGCAAGCAGCAAGCCGGAAGTAGCTTCGACCACTATTCCCAAAAGACTATGGCAGAGCTGGGGAAGCTTCTCCAAGCGGATGGGGGGCTTTCAGACTGGAATACTCCTTTCACTGTTCTTCTTTGTGCTAGTCTCACCCATTGCTTTAGCCGTGAAGGTTCTTTCTGACCCCCTAAAGATAAAGCGTTGGAGTAAGGAATCTCACTGGCTCCCCAGGGAGACAACGAAATTTGACCTGGAGCAGTTTGGGAGACAGTTCTGATGAACATACTCGGAATCTCTTGTTTCTACCACGATGCTGCCGCCGTGCTCCTGCAGGAAGGGAAACTGGTAGCAGCTGCAGAGGAAGAAAGGTTTACGAGAGTAAAACATGACTCTGATTTCCCTAAGAATGCCATCGCTTTCTGCCTGGACTATGCTGGTATCTCGGGAAAAGATCTGGACTATGTAGTCTTCTACGAGAAGCCGTTTCACAAGTTCGAACGTATCCTGATGACAACCTTCCAGTCGTTCCCGAGATCGTGGAGTGTTTTCAACGAATCAATGATGACGTGGCTTTCGGAGAAGCTCTGGGTGAAGAGCATCATAAAAGAGAAAGTAGGCACCGAGTATAGCAAAATCCTTTTCGGTGAGCACCACCTTTCCCACGCTGCCAGTGCCTTCTATCCCTCTCCTTTTGAAGAAGCAGCTATTCTCACCGTGGACGGAGTAGGAGAGTGGACAACTACATCCGTAGGTGTGGGAAAAGGGACGGACATCAGGCTGCTTAAAGAAATACGATTCCCCCACTCACTTGGCCTTCTCTACAGTGCCTTTACCGCTTTTCTGGGTTTCCGGGTCAACGAAGGAGAATACAAGGTTATGGGAATGGCGTCGTACGGAACGCCAAGATACGTCGATAAGATATACGACAATCTCATCCAGGTAGCCAATGATGGTTCATTCTGGATCAACATGGATTACTTTTCCTACCACTACTCTGCTGAAAGAACGTTCGGTTCCAAGTTTGAAGACCTGTTCGGGAAACCAAGGATACCTGAAATGCCTTTTGCTACTTCCGACACGAGATTCCCTTCCTACTTTGGTGAAAAACCGTCCAACTACCAGGAGCTTTGCCGAGAGAACGAATATTATGCCGATATCGCCTCAAGTATTCAGACCGTGACGGAAGAGGTCTTGTTGAAATTGGTAAACTCTCTGTATGAAGAAACAGGGTTAAAAAAGCTCTGTATCGCAGGAGGAGTGGCCCTGAACTCGGTGGCCAACGGGAGGATATTGCGAGAGACACCGTTTGAGGAACTCTTCATTCAGCCTTCAGCGGGAGATGGCGGGGGTGCTCTAGGCGCTGCAATGCATGCGTACCATGGGTTGCTGGGAAAGCCACGGACCTTTGTCATGGAACACGCTTATTGGGGGAAAGAATACTCGGAGAGTGAAATTAGGGAGTTCCTGGACAGCAACAACATCTCCTTTCAATACTTCTCAGATAATGAGCAGTTGCTGGATAGAGTAGTAGATGACCTTGTAGATGGAAAGGTAGTGGGCTGGTTTCAGGGAAGGTTCGAATGGGGCCCAAGGGCCCTTGGTAACCGAAGCATTCTGGCGGACCCGAGAAGTGAGGAGATGAAGGACCTGGTAAACACGAAGATCAAGTTTCGCGAGCCCTTCAGGCCTTTCGCCCCAGTCATACCTGAAGAGAATGTAGAGGCTTTCTTCGACCACGGAGACAGAGCAGTAGGACAGTTTCCGGCAAGGTATATGCTTCTGGTGTTGCCGATTAAGGAGAGCAAGGCAGACACCATTGGCGCAGTAAACCATATGGGAACAGGAAGACTCCAGACGATCACAAGAGAACGGAACTCGCGGTATTACCAGGCAGTAAGAAGATTCGGTGAAGCAACTGGAGTGCCAGTTCTCTTGAATACGTCTTTTAACCTTAGAGGTGAACCAATTGTAGCTTCACCGGCCAATGCCTTTCGTACATTCAGCAAGAGTGGAATAGATGTACTGGTTCTAGAGAATTTCATGATAAGGAAGTAAGCTGTCGCTATTCGACCGAGGGGGCAAGAATGAGGCAAGTGAGTAAACTTGGCATACTGGGCGAACTGTTAACTTTTCTCTGGCAGAGAAAACTCTGGTGGCTGATTCCAACCGTGGTCATTCTGGTATTACTCAGTCTGGTACTCATTTTCGCCGGGAGTTCTGGAATTGCGCCATTCATATACTCGCTCTTCTAACAACCAGGATGTATCCAATACCGGAATGGCAGGTGACGGAGCATTGCCTTTGAAGCAGGACAATGACAGGCTGACTCCGGCGAACAGTACAAAGGCGGGAGATTTGCAGACTGACTACACTGACGGACCTGTGCCGCCACTGATTGCTCAACATATGGACATTATCATCTGCCCATCATGCGGTGGGGCTTTGAACCTATCGAGTGATTGTCGAAAGATGCAGTGTTCCAAATGCAGTTCATTCTTCGGGTGTGAACAGGGGATTCCACTGTTGTTCTGGCCGAATGAATGGGATTCCAGAACAGATGTGACAGAGACTGTAAGATCATTCTATGAGGAGTCACCTTTCCCTGGCTATGAAGACATAGACTCGGACCAGAGTCTGAGAAGAAAGGCTGAGGAAGGAGTTTTTGCCCGCTTGCTGGATGACCAGATTCCCCATGGCAGCCGGATACTGGAGGTTGGATGTGGTACGGGACAATTAGGCAATTTCCTGGGTATGACATGGGGAAGGACTGTTTTTGCCACTGATATTTGCCTCAATTCCTTGAAACTAGGCCAGGAGTTTAAGAGGAATAATCAGATTGACCATATTGCTTTTCTCCAGATGAATCTATTCAGGCCGGTGTTCAGGTCGAACAGTTTTGACCTGGTGATATGCAACGGTGTATTACATCATACCGGTGACTCGTATGCTGGTTTTCAATCGATAGCCAGGCTGGTAAAAGATGGCGGATTCATCGTAGTGGGCCTCTACAATACTTACGGCAGGATCCCCACTGACATCAGACGTTTCATTTTCAGGCTTTCCGGCAACCACTTCAAGTCCCTCGATGCTCGCCTTAGAGACCAGAGTCTTGCCGAGGAAAAAAGACGCATCTGGTTTATGGACCAATACAAGAATCCGCACGAATCCAAACATACGGTTGGAGAAGTGTTGAGTTGGTTTGACCACTCAGGAATTGAGTTCATTGGCTCGATTCCAAAGTCCAGGGCGTTCGAGCCACTCTCACCGAGGGAAGAGCTATTCAGAGCGAATCCCAGGGGAACGGCGGTTGATCACTTCTTCACTCAATTGGGTATGCTGCTCAGTGGGGGCAAAGAAGGCGGGTTCTTTATCATGATTGGCAGGAAACGCCCCTAGTGCCGGAATAAGCCTGGTCCAGAAGGAGTGTGCGCTATTTCGAGCAACCAGGAAGAACGCGGAGCGGCGATGACGAGTCGTCGTAGCAGGTTCATTCGTTTCAATGTTGTCCTGGGTCTCAGCCTTGTTGCCATTGGGCTGCTGGCAAACCCGTGGCTGCTGGCCTACTTTCTGCACATGGGCGGTAGCTCGCTTCTCGCTAAAGTATTCATAGGTGCTTTCGACGTATTCCTTATCACTAGTGGCCTGCTCGTTTACTTCAAAGGCAATACTCGCGAAGAAAGAAAGCGTCTGGCTTTTAGCTTTAGCGCCCTGCTACTGGTGGTTCTCATAATAGAGGGTGGGTTACGTATCGTCGATCTTGCAGTCCACCGAGACGATCAGCAATCGACAGTAGACGAACGGACACTGCTATCACCTTATGCAGGAAAAGAATGGGCAGAGGACTATTGGAAAGAGTACCATGAATTCGCCCTGACTTCAGATTATGAACCATCTCTGGGATGGGATTACGGAGAGTATCACGGGGACTACATAGATACCGGCCCTGAAGGAGTCAGGAAAAGCTGGAACCCCGAGCACGATGACGGAGAAACAGAGGGCACAATATATGTATTTGGAGGATCAACTACCTGGGGGGTTGGCGCAAGAGACAACTATACGATACCTTCGTACTTGTCAAGACGCCTCAATGACAATGGTTACGCTTTCTATCTTAATAACTATGGAACATTAGCCTATACATTCGAGCAGGAGATTATCCACCTGATTCTGTTGCTGAGGGAAGGCCATAGACCCGACTACGTCATATTCTACGACGGTGCTAATGAAGTCTGGGCCTCTTACGTATCCGGGATTCCGGGGTCGCCTATGAATCTTTCCATCATGAGAGAAAAACTGAGGGAAAGTTGGAGTATGAAAGATGCGCTGCGTCTCATTGCCAACAAGGCGTACGATTTCCTCACGAGCCAGTCTCTGATCTACAGGGCGATTAACAGCGTACTAACCCATCTATCATCTCAGCAGCAATTTCAGGAAGTTGTGTTAAAATATGATGACGAGGAAGTACAACTGCTATCCTCTGGCATCGCTGAACAGTACCTAAAATCCAAGGAACTTCTGGATCACCTTGCCCAAGCATACGGCTTCGAGTACGTGTGTTTCTGGCAACCAGTCACCTACACCGAAACGAGATTCACTGACGAAGAGGCTGAATCAGACCGGATAATAAAGGACAGGGCCCTCAGTGATCTTTATCGGTTCACTAGAGATGCTCTAGTGGCAGCGTCCCCTCCCCATTTTTTCAACATTTCGGACATGCTTGGCAACAGAACGAAGACATTATACATTGACAGCGCCCACTTGTCGGAAGAAGGTAATGAGGTGGTTGCCAACAATATCTTCCAGATATTCGAAAGGGAATTCCTGCGGGAGTGACGCCGGGATGTGATCTGTCCCATTGACTGTGTCAATCGCCAATTGGCGTTTTCCCGGCAGTGGACTCTCAGGACACGACCGTACGGAAAGCACACGAAGAAAGCGCGCCCCACTCCACGCCTATACCTATGCGTTCCCCTAGAACCACTTTTCTGGTACAATTGGGCAAGCACAACCAATCCAAGTCTAACATTAAAACCGGACTCTTTCTTGGGG
>CBFDBW010000208.1:0-5538 GCA_965603145.1 uncultured Syntrophobacterales bacterium | reverse complement strand
TGGCCGCTCTGCGGGCGGTGGAAATCTTAAAGGAAAAGTATCCGGATTTATGTGTCGAGATGGGCATGTCGAACGAGTTTGTCCTGGGTATGCATGGTGAATTAACCTACAATGATGTCCGTCTGGCAGGATTGTATCCTCATGAACAGGTCAAGCTTGCCGAGAAGGCGGGAGTTACGATTTTCGGACCCGTCGTTAATACGAACACCAGCAAAACCTGTGCATGGAACATTGCGCGTGTCGTCACGTTTCTGAAGATCTGCGTGAAACAGTCGAACATCCCCGTTCATGCCAACATGGGAATGGGTGTCGGGGGTTTGCCTGTGACGCCATTCGTCCCCATTGATGCAGTCTCGAGAGCGGGCCAAGCCGTGATTGAGATCACTCGCCTCGACGGCTTGTAGGTGGGCGTGGGAGATATTCTCGGCATGGCCGCGACTCACGCGATCGCATCGGGCATGGGCGGGATGCGCACTGCCGGAGATCTGGTAGCTCGCATGCAAATGACCCGGGGCATGAGAATCAAGGAGGCCAAAGAGTACGTGGCCGGCAAACTGAACGTTTCACCTCTTGAACTGAGCGATCCACTCGTGATGTCGGAACGCAGGGAAGACCTGAAGCTGGGTTTGATCAATCCTCCGCCTGACTATGTCAAGGGGATGGAGACCAAGTTCCACATCGCAGAGCTTCTGGGAGTAGAGATCAACTCCCTCCGCAAATTCAAAGAGAGGAGCGGGATTTAATCAGGCACCGGAACAGGCTGAGGTTTCGGCATGGGGAGAGCCTCAGGCAAGATGTCTAATTGGCTCTGTGGACAATTCCCTTAAGCTTCTCTTTGATCTTGGAGGGCAAAGACTCAGGTTCATGCTCAGATAGAATCAGGTCAACTTCGTCAGCAGCCCGTTCCACGAGTGTTTTCCCTCCCTTTGCGATCCAAGGATCATATGAATCTCGCTCAAAGAGATTTGGATACCAACGTTCTTTGTAGTGCTTACGGGTATGTTTTGTCTTCAAATAGTTGCCCTCGGGCCCGACCTCTTCAACAACATCTAAGGCCAAAGTCTCTTCTGTCACTTTGACATCTTTCGTGAAAGCTTTGATCCAGTTCACTACCTCATCGCAGATGACCAAATGAGAAAATGAAAATGTCAGACCTGATTCAAGATAGCCAAGGTCGTGGATCAGGTCACTGCCAGTAAGAGTTTCAAATAACAGACTCAAAGAGGCCTCGGCAGCGGCCTGCTGGTCCACTGCTTTGGACTCTGAGGCCCCTCCGAGTGAGAACATGGGTAGGCCATAAAATTTGGCCATCGACTGCATTATTCCCTGTTCAGGATCACAATAAGGATTAACGGCCGTACGCATATCCAGCGGACCCGGTGACATACCAGGAATGATAACCGGCGCTCCTTCTCGTATTAATTGTGACAGCACCAGTCCGACAAGAACGCCGGAATAATCCAGGGCTACTGCTCCCGCTGTCGTGATCGGGCTTGTTACTCCTTCTGTCGATGACGGTATATAAAGAGCGGGAATGTTCTTTTCAGCCAAAAAGAGAAGTTTTCTGAGTGAATCCTCGTTATGTAGCAACCCTGTGGGCACATTGATGTAACAGGCAACAAGTGGATTTTTTTGTAAAGCCTCTGCCCCACCCATCACAGCTTCAGCCATTTCCACACAATCTTTGCAGCCGCTTAAATCATAGGAGACAAAAATAACAGGTTTTGTGGTGTGGTTGAGCATGACTTCCATTTGGAATCGGTCGGCTGTACTTTGATTGACATCCGAGGGAAGCACCATAGACATCACAAAGTCAATATTCTCGAGTGATTCACAGAGCTTTGCTCCTTCTACCAGGTCCTTTACTATTGGCTTTCTTCGTCGCCCATCCCGATGATCAATAATATTTAGACAGTCGGATCCTGGTCCGTAATATTTATTGTGCCTACCAAGGTTAATGGCAGGTCTTGCATGCCGGTCAAACAAGTCAATTTTTTTCGGTGCGGTTGCCAAGGCATCTTCCACAAGATGTGAAGGAATCCTCACGAGATTGCTGTCACTAACCTTGGCGCCGGCTTTCTTCAATATTTGGATGGCTTCCTCTAAATGCAACCGTGCTCCAACGCGGTCCAGCAATTCCAGGCTGGCCGCATGAATTTTTTTGCATTTTTCCAGGGAAAAACGATTTAACGGAACACCGAAATCTGTATTGCTATCTGTATCTTGAATCGTCATTTCTATATCCTCACGAGATTTCTATTTTCTCTCTTGCATCCTCGATTGACAAGTACCAATATACATTTAGACATTCATCCCGGAACAACCCATTGACCAGCTTGTTTCGAGTGTGATAATTTCGATCTGGAATTTCAATGAATTGATATTTTGAATCGATGAATACAGCAAACACAACTCCCTCCGATCATCAGCATACTCATGTGCGTTGGGTGATACTTGCACTTCTATTCGTGGCGAGTTTCGTGGGCTACGTGCTGCGGACAAACATGTCCATTGCCGGCGAAAACATGATGGCTGACCTCGGGTTGTCCAAGATTCAGCTGGGCATGGTCCTTTCAGCTTTTGCCTGGGGATATGCCATTTTCCAGTTTCCAGGTGGCATTTTCGGCGACAAAGTAGGTTCCCGTCGGGCACTGACTATCATCGCCGTATTATGGGGGATCCTGACATTGGCCATGGGGCTGGTACCCGGAACTACCCTCGCATCAACGACCGTCATTCTGATCACACTCATCGGACTGCGATTTCTTATGGGCGTCGTGCAAGCACCGTTGTTTCCGGTGGCCTGTGGCGGAACGATTGGAAACTGGTTTCCGGTCTCGGGATGGGCATTTCCGAACGGGTTGACGAGTACGGGACTGACTCTTGGTGCCGCAGCTACAGCACCACTGGTTGTATGGTTGATGGAAGCTTTGGGCTGGCGTGAATCTTTTGTTTTAACGGCCCCCTTAGCCTTTCTGATAGCAGGAGTCTGGTGGAAGTATGCGCGGGACAATCCAGCCGATCACCCGCGAGTCAGCAAGAAAGAGCTGGACATGATCAATGCAAACCGGCCATCACCAGAGCAGGCTATCGAAGATAAGGCAGCCTGGAGGCACGTGCTCAAAAATCGAGATATCCTGCTGCTTACAGTGAGCTATTTTTGTGAGAATTACGTGTTCTTCATTTTCTTCAACTGGTTCTTCATCTACCTTGTTGATGTAAGAGAATTTGAAATCCTGGAAGGAGGCTACTTCGCCGCAGCTCCCTGGATGGTTGGTGCGGTCGCTGCAAGCGCCGGGGGACTTCTCTGTGATCGTCTCTGCAAACGCATCGGACCACGTTGGGGATGCAGAATCCCAGGCATCGCCGGTCTCGGACTCGCCGCCGGTCTTCTTTTTCTCGGGGCCACGGCCAAGAATCCTTATCTGGCTGTTGTGTTCCTTTCCTTAAGCTTCGGATGTACTCAGCTCACTGAGGGACCATACTGGGCTGCAGCGATCTTCGTATCCGGCAAACACGCACCAGCCGCCACCGGAGTCATGAACACGGGTGGAAATGTTGCGGGCGCCATCGGGGCTCTTCTCGTTCCGATCACGGTAGAAGCTTTCGGCTGGGTGCCGGCGCTTGCGACCGGATCGGTTTTTGCATTGATCGGTGTGGGATTGTGGCTGTTCGTTCGGGCTGACAAGCCGATACCTTTTCATTCTACATAGAGAAGAGTGAGCTGCTCCTCCTTTGGTAAAATCACCTCCAGGTACTTCCTCAGCGGCCCTCCAGCTGTTCCCGGACAACCCGCAGCAAAAGGGGCATATCGACGTTTCCCCCGCTGACGACCACAGCGACACGCTTGCCCAGGCGCCGGAGCTTCCCGGCCCTCAATGCGGCGATACCCACTGCACCCCCGCCTTCAACCACCAGATGATGGCGCTCCAGGGCAAAAGCCATGGCGGCCGCGATCTCCTGTTCGGAGACCAGGACTGTCTCATCGACGGTTTTCTGGATCAGTTCGAATGTGTACTTGTTGGGTATGATCCCACCGGCGAGGGCATCGGCAAGAGTGGGCTCTTCCACGATGTCGACGAGCCGGCCGGCGCGCAGACTTTCGACCATGGCGGGGCCTCGCTCCATCATGACGCCGACAACATGGATTTTAGGATCGGCGGCCTTGAGAGCAAAAGCGATACCACCCAGCAGACCGCCACCGGACAATGGGACGACGACGGTGTCCAAACCGGGAAACTCCTCCAGCAGTTCCAGGCCGATGGTTCCCTGTCCGGCGATGACGACCGGGTCGTCATAGGGATGAATCATCTCCAACCCCTCTTTTTCACCAAGGCGACAACCCTCTTCCACCGCTTCATCGTAAATGCTGCCCCGGACGACCACCTCGGCCCCAAGTTCCTTGATCGCATCTCGCTTGTTTGCGGGCACCGTATCGGGGAGACATACTACGGCCCGCAGCCCGAGACGACGGGCAACATAGGCCAGCGCACGGCCGTGGTTGCCGCTTGAGACAGTGAAAATCCCCCGCTTTCGCGCCTCGGGGTCCAAGGACAAGAGTTTGTTGGCAGCTCCGCGCGGTTTGAAAGAGCCGGTTTCCTGCAGGCACTCGAGCTTGAGAGTGACCTCGCTGCCTGTCAGTTCCGCCAGTTCCGGGGATGAGACAAGCGGTGTCTTGCGCGCAATAGGCGCGATCCTCGCCCGGGCCGAATAGATGTCGCGCATTGTCAAGTTTATATCCGTCATGGATTTCTCCTCTCCTGATCCACGAAAACGCTGCTCCACCAGATCAAGGACAGATCTTGTGGTCGTCTGCGGCTTAAAAATATTTCATAAATGAGTATAGATATTATCGAGAATCAAGTCCATTCGCAAAGGTATACACAGAACAAAAGGTTATGTCGTTTTAGGGGGAAACTTGCATGGAGGGTTTGTATTTAATAATATCTATCTCGGTACACAAGGGAGTCCAAGTATGACAACTAAAAACCAACCACAACTCGACGTACCTCAGCTGGTGCTGGATGCACACAAAAGATGCCAGGGACACCTGCGCTGGATGCGTGGATCTAGACACTATTACTCTCGACTTGTGCCGGCGACATGTGGACGAGATCATGCTGCTTACCGAAACGGAGATTGAAAAATCCATCCGCCTTTTGTTCGAGCAGCATCGTCTTGTGGTCGAAGGTTCAGGTGCGCTAAGTGTGGGCGGTCTTCTCAAAAGAAAAGATCACTTCAAAGGAAAGAAAGTGGTCGCAGTGGTTTGCGGGCGCAACATCCCTCTGGAACTTTTCAAAAGCATCATTGCCTGAACACAAATCAACAAAATGCCTTCGCCAGTGGAAGGAGGTCTGATGAAAACATACAAACTGGTACTGCTCGGTTTTGGAAATGTAGGACAGGCGCTGGCCAGCCTGCTTCTTGAAAAACGCTCAGATCTGCAGCACCGCTACTCGATCCGCTTTGTGGTCACTGCTGTTGCCACGGCACCCGGCACTCAGGGGCGTGCGCTCAACCCAAATGGGCTCGACCTTG
>CBFDBW010000207.1:0-5545 GCA_965603145.1 uncultured Syntrophobacterales bacterium | reverse complement strand
CTGAACACTGAAACCTTAGTCATTGTGATTTGTGATTTGTAATTTCCATCAACTTCCGCCTCTCCATATCAAGAAAGAGGACGAGTTAAATCCAAAATTCGCAATCCCATATCTCCCATCCTTTTTCCTTTCCCGCACTTCCTTTTTCTGCTATCTTGCGCCAGCGTAACCTGAGGTAGATATATTTCAGATTTCAGATTGAAGGAGATGAGATGCAACAATCCGCAATCTGAAAGCCATGTCCTTTGGGTGTGGATTTTTTATCCCATGGAATTACCAGCCTTAATCAAAGTTCTTTGCTGCTTTGGCCTTATCCTGGCTTTGAACCGCCTGCGAGTTCACCTCAGCCTTTGTCTTTTTGTTGGTGCGGTGGCAGTAGGGTTTTGGATGGGGCAATCGCCGGGACAGATCACCCACAGTTTGGTGGCAAGTCTTTCCAGTGTCGAGACATTACAGTTGTTGGCGATCATCTGCCTCATCCTGATAGTGAGTCAATTGATGAAAGTCTCCGGCCAACTTGATCGAATTGTGAGCAGTTTTGTTGCCATCGTACAGGATGCCTCCACTGTGAGTGTTGTCATGCCTGCCCTTATCGGGCTTTTGCCCATGCCGGGCGGAGCTCTGTTTTCAGCGCCAATGGTGGAAACAGCTGTGGCTGGATGCTCGTTGTCGCGGGACCGAAAAACGGCAGTTAACTACTGGTTTCGCCACATCTGGGAGTTCTGGTGGCCGCTTTACCCTGGGGTGGTTCTGGCGGTTAGTCTCTTGCAAGTGGAGATGTGGCGCTTTATTCTTATCCAGGCCCCGCTCACCCTCATCTCCATCGCGGCAGGCACGCTGTTTCTCTTGAGACCGCTGCGAGAGACCAGAGACAGGAATAACTCGCGGAGTTTCAAAATACAGATCCTGGGCCCTTTTCTCTGGGAAACTATGCCGATTCTGGTGGTAGTTGGTTGTATCGTTTTTTTTGCCTTGCTGCGAAACCTCATTTTATGGGTAGGCGTAAGCATCAAGCTTCCCGCCGCCATGCCCCTGCTGTTTGGGCTGTTAGCCTGCGTGATTTGGGTAATGCGGGTCAATAGGTTGAACTCTAAAGATTTCTGGACAGCTCTGGTTGATCGCAACACCCTACCTATGCTGGTCCTTATTTGTGGGATCATGGCCTTCAAGGGAGCCTTGATAGACAGTCAGGCCGTTTTAGAGATTAGGGAAGAAATGGTTCGATACCAGATTCCGTTTCTCATAGTTGTCGTAGCCATGCCTTTTATTTCAGGTCTGATCACGGGCATCACCATTGGTTTTGTAGGTGCCACCTTTCCACTTCTCGTCCCCCTCTTTGCAGGACTGTCGCCGCTCGACTTTTTACTTCATGCCTCTCTTGCCTATGTCTCAGGGTATGTGGGCATGATGCTGTCGCCGGTGCATATTTGCCTGCTGGTCACGAAAGACTATTTCAAGGCCAGCCTGGCGGCCAGTTACCGGCATATTTATAAGCCGGCGGCAGCGCTGATGGTGACCTGGATGGGGGTGTTGGGACTTTTACACTTCTTTTAGCCCGCTTGGTCCAGAATTTGCACATAGATTTACAATCCCATGCATGCCTGGGCAGGCTGCGGAAAAGGGGACAGATTTTCAAAGAGGGCAGGGACTTAATGGATTTGGGAATCCTTACTTAAGGTTAAGGGGATAGTCTGTTGGCAACGGTAAAAGAAACGCAGCCAGGACCCAGTAGCCCTGGCCCAGCTGGCGAGGAGTGGCAGGCAGCACAAAAGGCGCTCACCAGCTTGCAGCTCGCCAGGAAGAATTATTCCCTTTATCCTGAAAATCATATCAATTGTGCGAGAGCTATGGAGCAGTTCTGGCTCCAACTTGAAACCTGCCTTCAAACGTACGGTAACCTCAGGTTCGAAATAGAAAAAGACCGACTTACCCTCCAGGGAGAGGTGATCTTAACAGAGCCCCCCGAGGATGGGAATTTGCCTTTCACCCTCTTCCGCGATGGCATTCAGTGGTTGGAGTTTCAGGAGGGAATCGATACAAAGGAGATAGAAGAGTTCCTGCGGATACTCAACAAATACCGAGTCCTCACAGACGAACCCGAGGGGGACCTGGTAACTGCCTTTTGGGAAGGTGGGCTACAACACATTCAGGTCGAGGTGGTTGATTTTTTCTGGGAGGCGGAACCGGAAGCTGACTTTGAAATACCCCCTGCAAAGGAAGATGTAGACTCCCTATTGTCTGCAGAAGAGGAGCAAGAGACCTCAGAACAAGAGCCCGTTGTCTTAATAGATCCAGCAACACTGGAGCTCACACCGGAAGAAGAGGCGGAGCTCCAGGAGATGGTCCGCCTCGAAGAAAAGCGGGATCCAACTGCAGACTATTTGAACGCCCTGCTGGATAGCCTTCTGGAACTTAGAGAAAAAGAGAATTTCGACCCAATTCTCGAGTCCCTGGAAGAGGAATTCCACGATTCACTGGCTCGAAAAGACTTTGAGGTTACCCTGAAAATTCTCAAGAGTTTGGACCACGTTCGCCACATTTGCGAGTCTGAAACAACGTGGGCTATCCCTATTATTGATAACTTTTTTTTCACTGCTTCCAGTTCTCAGTCCCTTCGGCCTTTGCAGGCAGCATGGTCGGAAATGGGTGCCGGGCAGATAAAAAAAATAAAAGAAATCCTCCTGGTACTCCAACCCGAGGCCATCCACACTCTCGGCAGCATGCTGATTCAGACCCCGTCTTTACGACTGCAACAGATGCTCACGGAGGTGATTTTCTCTCTGGCTTCCCGTGATCTTCGACCCTTGGAGGCCATGCTGGATCGTCCAGAAGAAGATCTGGTACAGAAGCTCGTTCTTGTGGTGAGTAGTGTAGGTGGAGAAAGACCCATACAGATTCTAGCGAAGATGGTTCACCATTCGTCGGCACGGGTTCGCCAGGCGGCGGTCAAGGGGTTATTGCGTCGGGGTCCCGCAAGCATTGAAGAGCTCTTCCATCTCATTGAGGATGAGGACGAATCTGTGCGCCGCCTGATATGGCACTATATGGGAAAGGAAAGGAACGAAGTCAGCGAGACCCTTCTTTTGCAGTATCTTGAAAAAGGCAAAATCCAAGGCTCGGATGACAAACACATCATTGCATGTTTTAGGACCCTTGGCCGCTGCGGCTCACCGCGTTCTATTCCATTCCTGCGCCAAACCCTTCTCGGTCGAACCTGGCTGCCAGACCTACGTAGTTCCGCCTACCGGCAGGGTGCTGCCCTTGCCTTGCAGGCAATGAGAATAAAGGGAGCTCAGCAGGTGCTGGAAGATGCCAGCCGGAGCCTCAAGCCAGGCGTCCGGCGTATCGCCCGAAAGGTCATGCAGGACCAGGGTCATCAAAGTAAGGAGTGATACCTTGTCGGCTCAAAATTCAGGCCTGATGGAATTGGGGGGAAAGTTTATCAAGGCCTTCCATCACATGATCCATACGGTCAGGATCCATCAAGATAACAACCAATTGGTGAAAGAGTGCATTGCTCAATTTGGAAAAATCCTTGCCAAAATGGCCGGCGACGAGGGGTTGGAGCTTCTGCTTTGGCGGGGAAGATTCTTTCTGCAGGGTGAAAAGCTTCTGTATCGGAGAGAGACCTTTCCACTGATCAACGAAATGATGGAATACCTCCCGCAACGAGGACTTCAAGGGCTACGATTTCTTCCTACCTTCAGGAAGGCTTCATTCGGAGATTTTATTATCTTTGCAAGGTTTCTTGATAAGGCAGCTATGCAAGAAGACCCCCCATCCTGGCTGGAGCGCCAACTGGCGGATAAGGGGTTGCAGTGGTTAGAGATCATCCGGGAAATGGACGACATTGCCCCGGATATTGAATTGCGGCGCAAAGAAAAAGCTAAGCAAACTTACTTGCACGCTTTGAGTGCGGTTAAAGAGGTGGCTCAGAAAGTTTCCCAACGAAGCGTTGCCGGGATACGCAAGGCCAGGCGTCTGGCCCAGACCATGGTGGACTTGGTTCTGGAGGACGAGACCCTGATGTTGGGCTTATCAACGATTCGAGACTACGATGATTACACCTACACTCATTCGGTAAATGTGGCACTCCTTTCCATGAGCCTGGGTAGACGTATCGGGTTGTCCCAGATCTTTCTCGAGCAACTTGCCATCTGCGGCATGTTTCACGACTTGGGCAAAGTAGAGGTGCCCAAAGATATTCTCCTCAAACCAGATCTGCTGAATACCGGAGAGTGGGAACAGATTCGCAGACATCCCTTGATAGGTGTGCACAGAGTTCTCAGGCTGCATGCATCTCGCGACATAAGGTCGAGGGTTGTTATGGGCCCTTTCGGACATCACCTCAACTATGATCTCAGTGGTTATCCTAGACTTCATTTTACCGAGACCTTGACTCTCTTCGGGAAGATCCTGCGTATCGCAGACACCTATGATGCTCTGACCGCGGACCGAGTCTATCGTCCCAGATCTTTCAGCCCGGACAAAACATTGAGAATGATGTGGGAGAAGGTAGGAATAGAGTATGACCCGATCTTATTGAAGACATTCATCAACATGATGGGGTTGTATCCGGTGGGGACAGTACTAAAACTGGATAGTGGAGAATTAGGGCTTGTGGTTGAGTATCCAAACGAGTCCGAAAGAACACGGCCCCAAGTTATGTTGCTGGTTGATGACGGTCAGGGTAATCTGACAGGCAGTGAGATGTTGAATCTTGCAGATCGGGATCAGAAAACCGGTTCATATGAGAGGCAAATCGTCAAAAGCTTCCATCCCTCCGTGCTCGGAATCCAGCCTTCCGAGTTCTTTTTAAAAGAAGCAAGTTAGAGATTGCGGATTTCGGATTTGTCCTTCGGACTCCCACCCTTCGGGCGGGTTCCCAGTTTCGGATTGCGGATTTCTGCAGTTTCAACTTACAACAATCTGAAATCTCCACACTGAAATCTAAAAACACTACTACTTTTCGGTGTTGGTCTGCTCGTAGAGGGCAACTTGTTCTTGGAGGGAGAGTTTGCATTCGGGTTTGGTGCCAGTTTCCCGGCAGACATTGCAGCGAGATGGTGAGCACTCTTGACAGAAATGACAATCAGGACACCGGTGTTTTTTGGGCCCTCGATCGCGACAAGGGTCGTAAAAGAGTCCTCGGTGTTGGGGTAATCGCTTGAGTATTTTTTCAGACTCAGACAAGGTTTATCTCCTAGAGGAGATATGTTGAAAGTCTTTGCTCAGCCTAAGTGTATCCTAGAGGCTGGCAAGGGGCAACGGGTGGATTCTAGATTTTAGATTGTAGATTGCAGATTGAGAGCAGACCAAACCGGCTGAAAAGACATTTGGCATTAGGCGTAAGAAGAAGATAAGCTTTCTTTGATTGCTCCTGCCCTGTGCCCTGTGCCTTGCCCCTTAAGCCTTGTGCCGTCCTTTTATTCAGGAATACCTCGGTAAGAAATTCTCCGGGCATTACCGCGGTTGAGAGCTACGGCACTTCCCAACACCAGAAAACCTCCCGTCAAGAAGCGCCACGTTACTGGTTCGCCTAGGA
>CBFDBW010000206.1:0-5551 GCA_965603145.1 uncultured Syntrophobacterales bacterium | reverse complement strand
GGTAATCTACTTCATAGAGGATGATTGTTGTCAAATGATTTTTTGCTGTTTTGCTGGTATATTGGCACGTAGCCCGCATATTTCACGAATCGCCTGCTGCGACCGCGGATATGATCGTCCTTCCGGGCGTCCTCGGGTGTCGGACCCTGCGACGTACTGCTCAAGTACGCCTCGGGTCCAACCCCCTGCGGTTGCCCAGTGGCACTCCCATCTTCACGGTCCCGCGACGACGTTTCGTAAAATATGTGGGCTAAAGCTAATGCTGGGTGAAAGGCGGATGTTGCTTTGTATTCTCGGTTCGCAGCTCTTGGTTTAATGTTTTTCTTTTTTTGCTTCAGCATCTCATGTGACCGAGAACAGTCAAACAGTGGGGGAGGGGAGAGAAAGGTGATAGACATTGACAAAACCGTAGAACGACTACAAGAGCACGTGCAGCAGCTTACGGTCACCATAGGTGAGCGCAGCGTCGGTATGCCGGAGAACCTGGAAAAGACGGCAGCCTACATTGAATCATTTTACCAAGATATTGACATTCCGGTAAACCGGGAATCCTATCCCTACCGGGAGTTCACGGTGTCCAATATAGTCGCCAATATTGATTTCAGCGCAAATCCTAACCAACACTACCTACTGGGAGCTCACTATGATTCGGTGTGGGGTACGGTTGGCGCAGATGACAATGCCAGCGCCATTGCCGTCCAGTTGGAGACAGCCAGGCAATTGCGGGCCAAGCTAGGGGAAGAGGAGTTGGATCTGCGGGTGAAATTTGTCTCCTTTGCCCTGGAAGAGCCTCCGACTTATGGTACCAAACACATGGGCAGTAAAGTCCACGCCAAGAATGCCAAGAGAGAGAAGGAAAAGATTGACGGCATGCTCTGCTTGGAGATGGTGGGCTATACCTGTCACCAACCAGGCTGCCAGAGCTATCCTTTCCCCTTGATGTTTATGGGTTATCCCAAGGAAGGAAACTTCATCGGCATCGTGGGTAACCTCAGCTCCAAAAGTTTAACCAGTTCTCTTTACAAGGCCTTCCAGAAAAACCGTGATCTCCCGGTAATCAAGCTAACCGTACCCCTCGGGGGCTGGGCAATGCCCTCGGTACGACTGAGCGACCATGCCTCCTTCTGGGACCAGGGCTACAAGGCGGTGATGATCACTGACACAGCCTTCTATCGCAATCCCTACTACCACCAGCCTTCAGACACCATGGACAAGTTGGATTTCCAATTCATGGCAGAGTTGGTGGAGAGCCTTGTAATCTTCTTCGAAACGGTAGGCAAGAAATAGTAAGCAGCCCTTCGACAAGCTCAGGGCAGACAGGCAGCGGGCAGCTAATCTTTATCTACCCTATGCTCTATGCCCTCTGCCTTGTTCGTTTTGACTCACAATGCGCCCTTGAACACTAGGGTACAGCACTTAAATCCTTTGCAGATTTGATCTCTGAGTTCAAACTTGATGTCATCCCCAAATTCGGTAGCCCAGACTTGATATTCTGTGTTGCAGATGCGGGTTCCTACCTTCTCGGAAAGATGTTCCCTCCCTGATTTGATCATTATGTTATGCCAGGGGCATTCGCTCAAGGTTATTTTCAATGACCTGCCATCATTGCTCTGCTCGGTCTCAAATGCGAAGCCATCAAGGGTGAGTTTAGTTGTGAAGCATTCTCGAAGCCCATCCAAACCATCGGTTAAGTTTCCCATGGATTTCAGCTTTCGAGCCTGGATTTTGGGCATGACCTTCCAAACTTCGTCATCAATGTCGAGAGCAGTGTCAAAACCGTACCTTTCTTCGGCCTTCATGAACCAGAGCCCGTCCACGGCCGTGTAACTGCGCTTGAAGTATTCACTAATTTGTTTTTCAGTCAGTTCCAGCATTTCTAACCTTTCCCTTTGGGCTCAGTAGTTTCAAAATCCCCCTCGGTCCCCTCTCCGAGACTAGGCTCTCCGAGCCGGAGGCCTTTGCCAAAGGGGGAGGATGAGTTGTTTTTACCTGAGATAGTTTCATTGATGCCCCCCTTTGGTAAAGGGGGGTTGGGCCTGCCCGCCATCCGCTTTGCCTTCAGGCGAGGTGGGCGGGGGGAGTTTGGGGTTCATCTGACCAACTTTTTTCAGCAAGGACGACCGAGGTTTCGATTTGTCGGTCAGGTATTGACCAATATTTTTTTAACAGACGGTTTTTCTCCTCTACCGTGACAACTCGAAATCCATGTTTTTCATAAAAGCGGATGGCCCAGGAGGCGTCAGCCCAGGTGCCGATCAGAATTGGGCGTGACGTCATTGTGTGCAGGTGCAGCAACAATTTTCCGCCTATGCCCTTGTTCTGTTTGGCAGTGCGGACATAGGAGTGTCTGATGAGGGTAACATCGAGCACGTGTTGAATTCCCATCACTCCAAGCAACTCACCAGCCTCTTCATAACCCCAAAATTCGACACCAGCGTCGATCTCGTGTCTGAGAGCATCTCTGTCCATATAAGGTTCTTTCAAGCGATCAGCAGGGATTACCCCCTTGTAGGCCTGAGCACCGTCATTGATAATCGTGTAGACTGTCTCAAAGTCACTGTCGTTGCACTTGCGGATCATCGCCTTTTCCTGTGGGATTCCGTTATTAGTTATATGTTATACGTTATTCGAGTGAAGATCTACCGGACGTAATAATGGCGAAAAATACTTAATGAATCCAACCAAATAACAAATAGCGGTTAACAAATAACGGGTGGCCTCTATTTCCCCGCGTCTCCGCGTCCTCGCGCCGCTGTGTCTTCCCACTGGCTGCCTGCTGCTTGCGCTCTAATCGTACTCATAGAATCCCCGTCCTGTCTTACGTCCTAGCCAGCCGGCTTCCACATACTTGCGCAGCAAAGGGCACGGTCGGTACTTTGAATCAGAGAAGCCATCGTAGAGGGTTTCCATAATAGCAAGGCAAGTGTCCAAGCCAATGAGGTCCGCCAAGGCCAAGGGACCCATGGGGTGGTTCATTCCCAGTTTCATCACCGTATCTATATCATCGCGCCTACCCACATCATGGTAGAGGCAGTAGATGGCCTCGTTTATCATGGGCATGAGGATCCTGTTCGCGATGAAGGCCGGATAGTCGTTGGCCTTGACCGGAGTCTTGTCGAACTTGCTGGCCAATTCCCAGGTGATCTTAAAAGTGTCATCTGATGTAGCGAGTCCGGGAATCACTTCCACTAGTTTCATGACTGGGACAGGGTTCATGAAGTGCATGCCGATGATCTTCTCAGGACGTTGGGTTTGCGCTGCAATGCGACCGATGGGAATAGAAGAGGTATTGGTGGCAAGGATCACCTCAGGCCTGCAGATTTCATCAAGATCTCGGAAAATCTGGAATTTAAGGGATTCGTTTTCCGTTGCCGCTTCCACAACAAAGTCGGCAGCTGACATGTCTTTGTTATCAACGGTCGTCCTGATGCGGCCCAGGACCGCGTCCTTTTCCTCGACGCTCATCCTGGCTTTATCCACACTTCGACTCAAAATCTTGGTGATGTTTTCCAGGCCGCGCTGGACAAACTCGTTCTTAATGTCGCTCATAATGACGTGCAGGCCGCTCATGGCTGCAACCTGAGCAATACCGTTTCCCATCAGACCAGCACCCACGACTCCAATAGTATCAACCTGCATACTGTGTCCTCCGGCTTTTCTTTAAGAAGTCCCTCCAATGGTGCGGAAATCAGCAGGCAGCAGGCAGTATTGTTATCCGTTATTAGTTATTCGGGAGATCTGTCGCTATGATCTGCCTTGAAGATCTCTACGACTTCAACGAATTGATTAATTCCCCAATCGACAAATAACTACTGGCTACTCAGATTTTACCCTATGCGCCATGCTCTCTGCTCTATGCCAAAACGCTCTCAGCGTTTTACTACCATTGCCACGGACTCGCCTCCTCCCAGACAAAGGGAGGCTAGTCCTGTCGTTTTGTCTTGTTTGATCATTTCATGAAGCAGGGTGACAAGTACTCGGCAACCGCTCGCACCAATGGGGTGTCCGAGGGCGACACTACCACCATTTACGTTCACCTTGGCCGGATCCAACTGCACCTCCTTCAGAACCGCCACGGTTGAGCCGCTGAAGGCCTCATTGATTTCAAAGAGATCCACATCTTCCTGGCCGATACCTTCCTTGTTAAGACACTTTGGAATTCCCAGAATGGGGGCAACAAGCAGGTACTTGGCATCGATCCCCGCTGAGGCTTGGGCGCCAATGGTCGCCAAGATTTGACAGCCCATGGCTTCTGCCTTTTCTCTTGCCATCACCACTACGGCGGCAGCGCCGTCGCTGATAATTGAAGCGTTGCCCGGGGTGGTGACTCCACCTTCCTTGAAAACTGGTTTCAACCGGGCCAGAATCTCGTAGGAAGTCTCCCTGGGGCATTCGTCCTGGCTGAACAGAATAGGATCTCCCTTCCTTTGCGGAATGGAAACAGCCACGATTTCGTCTTGAAATCTACCAGCCTCAATGGCCGCTAGGGTACGTCGGTAAGATTCTGCTGCGTACCGATCCTGATCCTCCCGGCTGACATTGTATTTTTCCGAACAGAGTTCATTGGATATGCCCATATGGAAGTCATTGACGATATCCCACAACCCGTCGTGCACCATGTGGTCGCGCAGGACGCCGTCTCCCATGCGATACCCAGACCGCGCCTTTTCCAGATAGTATGGTGCCTGGGTCATGCTCTCCATACCGCCAGCAACTACAACATCGGTATCACCAACCTGGATGGCCTGGGCAGCCAACATCACAGCTTTCAGACCGGAACCGCAGACCTTATTGATGGTGAGGCACTCAACTTCCCAGGGCAATCCAGCCTGAATCGCAGCCTGACGTGCCGGATTCTGGCCATAGCCGCAGGGAAGGACGATCCCCATGTTTACCTCATTGACATCTTCCTTGGCGATGCCGGCCCGTTTTATTGCCTCCTCGATCACGAGTGCACCCAGTTGGGTCGCACCAAATGTGCTGAGAGTACCATTGAAGTTGCCTATGGGAGTGCGCACAGCGTTCACGATGACCGCTTCTCTCATACTGGTCTCCTATTTTTTCATCGTTCATTATGCATTTGGTCTTGACGCATAATAGCATAGAGCATAGAGCATGGAGCATAGAGTAGAAAAAATATTGCTGTATTACTCCAAGGCCTTTGCCTACTAGTTCCTAATTCCTCTTTCTTTCGCTATGCGCTCAGAGCGATGAGTGAAAAGCGCTGCAATCTCTCAATTCCCTAATTCCCTAATCTCTAAATATGTTTTATAGTTAAATGTTCTAAATATATCAATACCGGTATTCTCTAACCCAGGATTCATCATAGGAGGAGTTTTTCAGAATGAAGTATAAGACTATTGTAGGTTCGGTATTGCTTACTTTCTTTCAGCTATTCTCTCTTTGCTATGGCGGACAGTCCAATTCCCGGATTGACACGCAGGTGGTACGGATCCTGGCCACCAATAAGTCGGGTTACTACCACAAGCCCTGGAAAAGTCACAACTTTGACACCGCCTCGGCTAGCGGTTTCTTCTTCGAGGACGGGAAG
>CBFDBW010000205.1:0-5587 GCA_965603145.1 uncultured Syntrophobacterales bacterium | reverse complement strand
TTTCCATTGTCTCAGTGGGCCCTGGACGCGAGCAGACAATCATGATGCAGAATCCATTTGAACTTTAACTCTAACGGTGCAAAGCCACACCGGCTAGAATCGCTTGCCCTCCTGTTTTAGATTAACCCCCCCAAGGCTTCTCGCCAATTTTATGGATGGCCCGGCGATTTTTTATGTTTTATTGCCAAGAGCGGTCTGAACCTGTTATCTAATCTAAAATAGAGCACTACGGCAAAGGATCATTCTGAGATGGATGGAATAGAACAAGCTGTGTTGAAGCTCAATGAAGGCTTGACCTCCAGGGCTTTGAAAATATGGAAGGGAGATGACAACGTTCCATCCCAGCACAGCATCTACGAGGGGCTTGAAGACCTCTTCAACCCAAACCGCATAAGGCAAATTCGAAGCACCGGGACAGGCTCACGAATGAGGGAAAGGCTTTTTCACTCTCTTCTTGGACACTATCTCCAATATCGTGTTTCTCCTTACGAGAATGAACTTTTCACCTGGCTGAAAGGGGCTGCCGCCCTAGTCAACGGAGAAAAGATATACTTCAAAGACATCCTCCCCTGGTGTCAGAAACGAAGCGATCTCAACGGCCGCCGAATCCTGGTAAAAGAGACCAGCAGCCTCTGCAAGTTCCTGAAGCCCTTTGCCCTCAGTTTTTGGGAAGTCTTTCTAGCTATTTTGTCAGAGGAATTTGGTTACGAAACCTACTCAGCCTACTGTGAGGATAAAAAACAAATAGATCACCAAGGTTACGTCCGTAAGCTGCTGAGATTACTTAATCAGACCGAAGAGATGTATCTCGGTGCCATGGAGACCTGGGTTCAGGAGAGTTTAGGGCGGCCCCTCTCTGAACTCAATCGCTTCGATGCCATTTATCTGCTTGGCTTGGGTGAACTGGATCGTTTTTTCCCTGAGAAAATTCCTTTAGTTGATCACCTCGACTTCTTCAGTAACTGGGGAATTGGGGTGAAAAAGCTTTCTGGCCTCCACTTGGACATCGACTATTCACCTCAAAAAAGCTCCCAGGCAATGAGTTTCGCCCTGAGAATTCCCCAAAATATCTATCTGGTGATGAATCCCCAGGGCGGTTGGGTAGACCTGGAGACCCTGTTCCATGAGATGGGTCACGCGTTGAGTCACACCTTTACCTCGCGGCAGCTTTCTCCGTCTGAGAAAGATTTTTTCACCTCAAACGCGCTCTCAGAAACCTATGCCTTTTTGCTTCAGAACATCACCCTCTCCCCACCATTTCTTGAACGTCAACTGCAACTCTCACCTCGAGAAATAGATGCCATAACCTTCTACAAGACCCTGAAAGACTTATCTGTTTTCAGAAGATACGCTGGCAAGTTTCTGGCTGAATATCAGATGTTCGCAGAAAATGACCTTGCCAGCGGTGAGCCGTACGCCACCCTCCTGAAGAAACACACGGGGTTCTCCTACCTCCCCGAAACCCAGCTTTTCGATCTGGCCCCGGAATTTTACGCCCTTGATTATCTGGTTTCATGGATGGCTGAGGCCACCATCGAAAAAAACCTCAGGAAGACTCTTGGACCTGAATGGATGTTCCGGGCGGAGGCGGGTGCCATCCTGAAAGAATGGTGGTTAACAGGTAACCGCTATGAACTGGATGAGTTTTTCCAGGTCAATGGGCTAGGAACCATTGACAGCGAGGATATCTTGAACAGATGGCTCGACAAGATCCCAACTGAGGCCAATTTCCTGAGTCAACCCTAAGGTTGTAGACCCACGCCGACGCGCAGCGCAAACGCTTGCGCCGCGTGAGAAAAACGCGTTAGAGTGAGACAAGAGTTGCTATTACCAGAGGTCCATCTTCTTTTTGTACTGTTTGACAATAGTGTCGTGAAGGCGCTTGCGTTCTTTGGCGGACAAACGGGTGAAGCGAACCACCATGCCACGGGGGGTTATTTCATCATCCGGGCCATATCTGTTCGACCAGATTACTTCTCCTTCCGCCAGGATGGCCTCCTCTTCAGAAAACTGAATGCTCATGCTGGCCACGTCATACAAACGCAGCGGGTCTTTGCAGCGCACGAACGCTTGCTGGGTGCTGATGTGCTTGGTTTCTCCTCTCATCGCCCCGTCTGCTGTAAGCACGACAACGGGATATT
Organism: uncultured Syntrophobacterales bacterium; assembly: GCA_965603145.1. Taxonomy (GTDB): domain Bacteria; phylum Desulfobacterota; class Syntrophobacteria; order BM002; family BM002; genus BM002. Next base: position 3,446 of record CBFDBW010000205.1, on the reverse strand, counting down.
TCGCGTCTACTTTTGGATAATGATGCCCTCTTTTTGTCTTAATTGTATTCAAAATCATACCTCCATGGATTAAGGGTTGCGGTATGAGTTGGGGTAGTAGCCTTCACAGATTGGCTCTGTCTCTAAAAAAAGTTACCCTCATGCGCCGGCTGGCAAGACGTAAGTCAATCTTCAGGCAATGATGATTGCAAACCACATACCAGTGGGTTTTGTCTTGGCTATACTGAAAAGTAACGAATCCAGATTCAGAGGACCCCGTAGATTTTAGATTTAAGAGCTGAGAACCTCGCGGTAAGGGATGCATGTACCTCAATCTGCAATTTTACTTTCTTGCGGAAGCCTGATGGAGTGGTGGAGTCTATGAAATTCCAAACTCCAAGCACCAAATCTCAGGGTTTCATGTGTCGGGTGTAAGGTGTCAGTGAAGAAAAACAAAAAACTGAAACCTGAACACTGAAACCTGAAACCTCCTTTTTTAGTACTCAAGAATTACTTGACAAAATTACTGTACTCTAATAAACTTTTTTTCCGCTTGACAGTAAAGGATGAACTATGCGTTTGGGAGCTACATATTTCGCACAATTTGCAGACGGACGTCTCTTTTTCTTTTCCTTTTTTATGGGCGTCCGCCCGGTCTCCTAACGCATCGCGTTGAGCCCCGGGTGGACCGAAACCGGTCGCCTTGGGGTGGAATACCGCTTCAGAACCATTTGAGCTCAAGCCCCGGGGCGGGCAGCCCGGGGCTTTTCTTTTTTACATTCACAATTGTGAGGAGTTGTTGCCATGATTATCGTCTTGAAACAGGGAGTGAGCAAAGAAGAAGAAGAGCAAGTCCGCAGTATTCTTAGGGAAGAAGGTTGCCTCATCCGTGAGATGAGCACTGGTGACGAAACCGTAATCGGCGCGGTGGGTAAAGTGAGTCGCGACATTCGGGTTTTTGAACAGCTGCCCGGAGTGGCCAAAGTAATGCCAGTATCTCGGCCATACAAACTGGTTAGCCGAGAGATGCATCCCGAGGATACTGTGGTCCAAATTGGTGATGTGGAGCTGGGTGGTCCGCGCATTGTGGTCATAGCTGGGCCCTGTGCTATAGAAAATCGGGAGCAGGCTATGACTATCGCCAGGGAGGTGAAAAGTGCGGGTGCTGTGCTATTTCGCGGCGGTGCCTTTAAACCGCGCACTTCACCTTACTCTTTCCAGGGACTGGGAGAGGAAGGCTTGAAGATTCTCGCCCAGATTCGAGAAGAAACAGGATTACGGGTTGCCACCGAAATGACCTCTCCCAACCAGGTAGACCTAATGATGAAGTACGTGGACGTGGTCCAGATCGGCGCCCGCAACATGCAAAACTTCGAATTGCTTCGCAGCGCTGGCCGCATTGGCAAGCCCGTGTTGCTCAAACGAGGCCTCTCAGCAACCATTGAGGAATGGCTGATGTCAGCCGAATACATTCTTTCCGAGGGGAACGAGCAGGTTATTCTCTGTGAACGTGGTATTCGTACCTTTGAGCGTTACACCCGAAATACCCTGGACCTCTCCGCCATCCCTATAATCAAAAACCTCACTCACTTACCGGTGGTCATCGATCCTAGCCACGCTACCGGACTCAGGGAAAAGGTAAGTCCAATGGCTCGAGCCGCCATCGCCGCTGGAGCAGACGGTCTTATGATCGAGGTGCATCACGACCCGTCTAAGGCGCTTTCCGACGGGCCCCAGAGTCTCTACCCGGAACAGTTTAGGCAGCTCATGAGAGACCTTTATGTAATCGCTCCGGTGGTTGGCAAGCAACTTGACTTCGGCTATTTGGACAAAGCCACCGCTGCCGCGATTTTACCCTCGTCCAGAATCGGGAGCCAGAGACGTGCTGTTTTTGCCGGTGAGATGCAAGCCTTCGCGCACAAAGCGGCACTGCAGTTCTTTGGTAGCGGCATCAACATCGATTCAGTATCCTCGTTTCGCACCGTTTTCAAAGAGGTGAAGGAGGGCAATAGTGACTTCGGTGTAGTTCCTCTGGAAAATTCTTTAACCGGTAGTATTCATGAAAACTACGATCTGCTCCTGGAGTATGACGTTAGGATCGTTGGAGAGATAACCCTGCGGATCGTCCATGCCCTCATTGGCCATCCTGAGACTAAGTTTGAGGACATTAAACGGATCATCTCTCATCCCCAGGCCCTTGAACAGTGTCGCGATTTTCTGGAGAACCAGCAGGGCTGGGAATTGGTCGCTGCCAGGGACACGGCCACAGCGGTGCGCCGGGTTAAAGAAGAAAGAAACCCTGGCGATGTTGCCATCGCAGCAAGAGAAGCGGCAGATCTCTTCGAGCTTAGCATACTCAAAGAAGGCATTGAGACCAACGCCAGAAACTACACACGCTTTGCGGTCATTGCAGCACAGGCAGGAGACAAGGGCCCCAAGAAAAAATCTTCTCTCGTCTACGCCACCAGCAACAAGCCAGGCGCCTTATTTGATACTTTGAAGATTTTTTCCGAAAACGGGATTAACCTGGTTAAGCTGGAATCCAGGCCCATTCATGGTAAACCGTGGGAATACATGTTCTACGTTGACTTGGAGGCCGACGTGGAATCGGATGAACTTCAAGGGGTGATGGAGGAACTCTCGGAAAATGTCGAGTTTCTCAAGATACTGGGATGCTACTGAAGGCGCGGTTAGCCAAAAGCTAACCTTCGAAACACCAGAGTCGAGAGTGCGGAATTAGGAACGAGGAACTAACGGATAAATCCGAAATTCTAAATCCGAAGCACGAAACAAATTCAAAATCCTAATGTTCAAATGTTCAAAACGGAACTACTTTATGAGACTTGTCTAGTGTTTGGATCATTTGGATTTTGGAAATTCGGATTTGTTTCGGATGTCGATATTCGAATTTCGAATTTGATACTAAGCGTTCCCGGTGCCTAGTTATCCTCCTCCTGCCTGCTTGTCCCCAGCGTAGTCTCGGGGCTGCCAACTCCTGCTTCCTGCCCGCTGACCTCCAAGTCCTCTCCCAGAGTCTTTAGAATGATCTCCGGCCCTTCTCCGAACTCCCTTTCCCATTTCTTGATATGACCCTGGTCGGCAAAGCTGTAGTAGCGGTTTCGTCCAATAATCAGATGATCGAGCACCTGAATGGACATGATCTTACCGGCCAGAAAGAGATCTCTGGTAATGGCGAAATCCTGGGTTGAGGGGCTAGGGTCTCCCGAAGGATGATTGTGGGCAAACACCATAGCTGCGGCGTGATGCTCCAGACCACTTTTGATGACTTCACGCGGATACACCGCACTGGAGGTGAGACTGCCCTCAAACAGGGTCTCCACCTGAATCACCTCATTACGGCCGTTAAGGAAGATGACTTTAAAGACTTCTTTTTTTGAGTCACGCAGAGAGTGCAGGAGGTACTCGTAGACCTCCTTGGAGGAAGAGATGAACTCGCGGCCCTTCAG
>CBFDBW010000204.1:0-5612 GCA_965603145.1 uncultured Syntrophobacterales bacterium | reverse complement strand
GGGCTTTGGTTGCTCCTGGGAGCGCTTCCAAGGATACACCATACGCAGCACACACTTCCTTTTGGATGGCTTGCATGGAAGGTCTTTCAGGTCTAGGAGTGGCGTTTCCATGGATGGCAAAGGATCTCTCTTTCAGGCTCGGAAGACTGCCCTCCTTTTCAACAATCTCTTGCAACTTTTCTACAAAGTCCTTGATCTCGTGAAAATTAAGAGGCCCATGTTCCGCAAGATACCGGCAGATCTCATTAGATGCCGGCATCTTACTTGCGCCGAGGAATGTTTCGATTATTTGGTAGCAACCGTCAATATCCGGCTCTTGAATGCGTGCTATCAATCCCCAGCCTAACCGAGAGCGAAGGCCCAGGGAGAGATCCGGGACCTGGTGAGGAAGGCGAGTGGCAGTAAACACCATTCTTGTCCCCACGTCGTAGCACCAATTAAATATTCCTCTGAGATGTTGCTGGAAATTTCCCTCAGGAGGCACTTGATGGACATCATCCACCAACAGAACTTTGAGATCGCCCAGGGTCTTCCAGAGTGCTTCGTATGGGGAAGGCGGTATGGAGGGACCGAAGACAAGGAGATTTCGACAACTGAGATAGGCGACACTGCCATCATTGTTGGCCTGCCAATCATTGCCGATAGCGTGGAGAAGATGAGTCTTGCCTAGTCCCGGAGGCCCTTCAATAAAAAGAGGATTGAATGCAGCATGAGCGTCCCGACAGACATCCTTGGCTGCAGCAAAGGCAAAGCGGTTAAAGGGAGCTAAGACGTAGTTCTCAAAGGTCTGCGAGGTCTGGAAGGTTGTCGCAAGTGGTACATTGCCTATGAATGGGCGATGGGTTTTGGAGGACCTGCCCTGACCATCAGGCTTTTGCAGGAGAAGCCGGACACCGCTATCTATCATGCGGCAGGATGATTGCATGAGTGCAAGGTAATGTTCCTCAATCCAGTAATAATGGAATCGGCTGGGGGCCTGTAAGACAAGGTGGCCGCTTTGCAGGGTAGTAACCTTAAGAGGCTCTATCCATTGCTGGAACTGCTCAGCGGTCAGAGTCTGTTTTAAAACCCTGCGTGCCTCGGGCCACAGGGAGTCCATGGGCAAACCTCTTTTCCAAACCGGCTTCGCCTGCTGTGGCGAAAGCTGCCGAGGGAGATATCCATACTAACGGGATTGGTGTCGTGACCTATATCCTTATAAACTCATTGATTTTTCTATGGGAATCTGTTTGTTACTATAGTGAAAAACAGTTAAAAATTCAACGGATTTTTTACCTTAGAGAATCGTATCTTTCGAGGCGGACTTCATTTTTGACTTGACAAAAAGATGAAGCTGAAATAAATTTTTCGATAAATAATGTGAAAAAATGTTTTTTCTCGAGGTGGCTTAGCCACTAATCCCTCAAAAGCGTTCTTTGGTCTCCGCTCGCACCATTTTACGCTTATCAAAGACATCCTAGCGTCTTGAAACCTAGCTATGTGAGTTTTTTGCCTAAGCGCTGAACAGAGACATAGTTAGAAAGCTATTAGTATGTGCGGGCGATAGTTATTCTTTTGCCTTCTAACTTACCATTCCCGAAAAGTTCCAGGTAGTGGAAAATGTTGCACTTCCGGGGCCTGGATCCAGATAAATATTATTATTCCAGTCTTTGATGGACAAAAGGTCCGAGGCTTAGAAATATAGACACATTCTGAAAAAAATATAGTCCAAAGGAGGTGATGACGGCAGCGATCAGATGACTACAGCATAACATCTGTAAGAACATTCATATCAACCAAGGAGGTAAGGAGGTTCCAAATGGCTTATGATGCAGTAAAGATGGCAGACTGGCAGATCTCGGAAGCGGCTGAGGAAAATATGCCTACCCCCGATGAATGGCGGGAAAAGCTGGCCCTGGAGAAGGACGAAGTCATCCCTATGGGAAGGTTGTGCCGATTAGACTTCATGAAGATCATCGATCGCCTCAAGGACAAGCCGGACGGCAAGTACATTGAGGTGACCGCCATTACTCCCACGCCCTTGGGCGAAGGAAAGAGCACCACTTCCTGCGGCCTGATGGAAGGTATGGGCAAGCGCGGCGTCAACGTCGGTGGCTGCCTGCGACAGCCCTCGGGTGGCCCGACTATGAACATCAAGGGGACCGCGGCCGGCGGCGGCAATTCCTTGCTCATCCCCATGACCGAGTTTTCCATGGGTCTCACCGGCGACATCAACGACATCATGAACGCCCACAACTTGGCTATGACCGCCCTGACCGCCAGGATGCAGCACGAGCGTAACTACTCCGATGAACAGCTTGCGCGCCTGACCCGCATGCCCAGGCTGGACATCGACCCCACCCGGGTTGAGATGGGCTGGATCCTGGATTTCTGTGCCCAGTCTCTGCGGAATATCGTCATAGGTATGGGCGGCAGGTATGACGGCTTCATGATGCAGTCCAGGTTCGGCATCGCGGTAAGCTCCGAGCTCATGGCCATCCTTTCCATCGTGCGCGACCTGCCCGACTTGCGCGAGAAACTGAACAACATTACCCTCGCCTTCGACAAACAGGGCAAGGTGGTGACCACCGGCGACCTGGATGTGGGTAACGCCATGACCGCCTGGATGCGGAACACCATCAACCCAACTCTGATGTGCACCGCAGAGTATCAGCCCTGCATGGTCCATGCCGGCCCCTTTGCCAACATCGCCGTGGGCCAAAGCTCCATCATTGCCGACCGGGTCGGCCTCAAAGTCTTTGACTACCACGTCACTGAGTCCGGTTTCGGCGCCGACATCGGCTTTGAGAAATTCTGGAACGTTAAATGCCGTTACAGCGGGCTGATACCCCACGTCTCCGTGCTCACCAGCACCATTCGCGCCCTGAAGATGCACGGCGGCGGCCCCAAGGTCGTTGCCGGCCTGCCGCTACCTGAAGAGTACACGAAAGAAGGTCTGGACGTACTGGAAAAGGGTGTGGCCAATATGGTACACCACATCAACACCATCAGGATGTCCGGGATCAACCCGGTGGTCTGCATCAACCGCTTCCACACCGATACCGACGCTGAGGTGGCCATGGTGCGCAAGGCGGCCGAGGAAGCCGGTGCCCGCTGTGCAGAGTCCACTCACTGGGCTGATGGCGGTGACGGCGCTCTTGAATTTGCCGATGCGGTCATCGAGGCCTGCGAGCAAGAGCCTGACTTCAAGTTCCTCTACCCGTTAGAGACGAAGCTGCGTGATCGGGTTGAACTCATAGCCAAGAACGTCTATGGAGCCGATGGCGTGGCCTGGACCCCCGATGCTGAAGCCAAGGCCAAAATGCTCGAGGCGGATTCCAAATACGATGACTACACCACCATGATGGTGAAGACCCACCTCTCACTCACCCATGATCCCGCGGTGAAAGGTACGCCCAAGGGGTGGACTCTCCCCGTTCAGGATGTGCTCATCTTCTCCGGCGCCAAGTTCCTCTGCCCCTGCTGCGGTACCATCAGCCTGATGCCGGGAACCAGTTCGGATCCAGCCTACCGCAGGGTGGATGTGGACGTTGACACCGGCAAGGTGACGGGACTGTTCTAGAGGAAAGCGCTTGAGGAGGCTGTCCCTCAGGGAAGACCGGTCCTGAAGGTGGAAAAACACAGGCCGAGAACGAGAGAATAAGTCCAGTTCAAGGCTGTATGGAAATTGGCAGGCAGGGCTCCATCGCCCTGCCTTGCCTGTTTTTTAAGGAGGAGTTATGGCTGCAAAACTGCTAAAAGGCGCAGAGGTCGCCAAAGAAATCCGCGCCGCACTCAAAAAAGAAGTAGATGAACTAAAGGCGAAACACAACGTTGTCCCAGGTCTGGTGACCATCCTGGTAGGTGAAGATCCCGCTTCTGAGAGTTACGTCCGTGCCAAGCAGAAAACCGCCCACGAACTCGGTTTTCACTCCATCCAGGATAATCAACCCGCCGACCTGGATGAGGAGGCGTTGCTGGCTCTCATCGACAAGTACAACAAGGATCCAGAAATTCACGGCATCCTGGTGCAGCTTCCCCTGCCCAAACACATCAACGATCAGAAGGTCCTGCTCTCCATCGATCCGGACAAGGACGTGGATGGTTTCCACCCCACCAACGTGGGGAAATTGTTGATCGGTAACCCCTACTACAGCCCCTGCACTCCTTTTGGGATTCAGGAGCTGCTGGCTCGCTCCGGAGCTCCGGTTGAAGGCGCGGAGGTGGTGGTGGTTGGTCGTTCCAACATCGTGGGCAAGCCCATTGCCGCCATGCTCATGCAGAAGGGACCCGCGGCCAATGCCACCGTTACCGTGGTGCACACCCGCACCAAGGACGTGGCATTCCACACCAAGCGCGCAGACATCCTCATTGTCGCTGCCGGCGTGCCCGAGTACGTCAAGGGCGACATGATCAAGCCGGGTGCGGTGGTTATCGATGTGGGCGTCAACGAGGTGGGCCGGACTGCGGAAGGCAAACGCATCCTCAAAGGTGATGTGGCCTTTGACGAGGCGGTTGAGGTGGCTTCGGCCATTACGCCTGTCCCGGGCGGCGTAGGCCCCATGACCATCACCATGCTGATGAAAAACACCGTGCACGCCTGCAAAGTACATAACAAAATCGAATAGTGTATGGTGTAAGCAGCTTTAATAATCCAATGGACTACACTACCCCCCTGCTTCCCTCCCCGCCAAGGGGGAGGGAAGCAGGGGGACGGGGAAACCCAAGGCGCACGCTTCAGGTGAAAGAGGCGATATCTTGTACGGGCACCTTTCTAGCCGGAATTTACTGGCGGATCAGCGGGCCATAGTCTTGGCTTACCGCTTGACAGAACAGTCGATATTATCTATAAGGAACTGGTCATCTCACTCCGAGAGAGCAAGACGCGTTCCTTGCATCCCAGCATAAATGATTGCCATACCGTCGTAAGGGAACCAGCAGTCGAGTCTCTTGCCATAAGGCCTTTACGCTTATTGCGTAGCTCAATAAGATCCGATGGGACGTATACGACAAGCATCATTGCTTTGCGTTGCGGACCAGATTGTTGGTGATCGTGTAATAGACTTGCCCTTTTGATTTCCAGGTGACTTCACCTGCGTGCTTTTCCGCACGTGAGTTTTGAGTTATAATGGAGCGCCTTTCCAAATAACGCCCCGGAGTAGTTTGGATAACACCTTGATAATCATACCCAAGAACCTTCAGCCAAAATTTAGCCATTACAGGAGTGTTGCAGATGTGCGCTGAAAAAGCCCGTTCAGGAAACGGTGTGGTAGGCTCAGTATTGGTGGCGGGCGGTGGCATCGCTGGGATCCAGGCGGCCTTGGACCTGGCAAATTCCGGCTTTTATGTCCACCTGGTGGAAAAGTCGCCGGCCATCGGCGGGATCATGGCTCAGCTAGACAAAACCTTTCCCACCAATGACTGTTCCATGTGTATCATCTCGCCCAAGCTGGTGGAATGTGGGCAGCATCCCAATATCAACCTGCTTACCTGTGCCGAACTGGAAGCTGTTACTGGTGAAGAAGGGAATTTGCAGGCCACAGTGCGGCAGGAACCACGGTTCATCAACTTGGACAAATGCACCGGCTGTGGAGATTGTGCCGAGGTTTGCCCGGTGACAATGCCAAGTGAGT
>CBFDBW010000203.1:0-5627 GCA_965603145.1 uncultured Syntrophobacterales bacterium | reverse complement strand
CAAGCCTAAAGCCAGACTTCGGATATCAGGAGGCCAATTGAAAACAACTTTTTCTCGGGCGCCTAAACCGATAAATGGGCGACCGCTCGGCTTACACCGAGCTTCTGCCAGTACGGCAGATGCGCCCTATTTATTCGCTTTCCCCCTTAGGGGTCGGCGCCCTCGCCATTCTACCTGCGGGAGGCAGCGACAAGCGCAGTGCCTCTCGCCGAACTAGGAGTAAAACAAAGGGCAGGTTGAGGCCTAGCCCATTAAATGGAGGTGAAGAATATGAAATGGATCGAATGCCCAATATGCCATTTTGACAAGAATCTTAAAACTGGGATTCTTCGGCTGAGGAAAGGCCGCTGTGGAGGTTGCGGCAACGATATCAGATATTTTGTCCGAGAACTTGAGAATCGTGGCGCTGCCCAAAGATCTTGAGGCAGTGTCTCACGTGATTATAAAAAGAAAGGAGGTGAAGAAAATGGAAACAGTCCAAATCAAGAAGAACGTCTTTGTGCCGAACCAGGGCTGGAGGAGGATCAGCCTCGATGAGGGTGAATCCATGGACGTGATTGCCCGTGTCCGTTCGCTCAACACATCCCTGATGAAGGTGTGTCTGGCAGACGCTGAGCAGATGGGCAACCTTTCGCCAGCCAACAAGGTAAAAGTGGCCGTAGCCTTGTTCGAGCGACTTGGCGTGGCGTCGTTCACTGCTTACCAGGAGGAGCTTGCCGAAAAGGTGCATCTCATCAGGGACGCAGCGAAGAGAACCGGACAGAGCTCCGAGCAATCCAGCATACAGTCCTAGAGTAGGAGTCGTAGTTTGCTTTTAGGAAGCCTAGTGGTACTGGCAACGTGGCTCTCCAGAGCCTGGGGGGCCTACGTTGCCCACTGGCGGGTGAGCTTGCCTGCCACGGTCGGTGCAGTTGTTGGCATCTGGTTCAGTTTATTCCTCTCAGGGTTTGGGATAGACAATGATTTCAGCACACCGCTAGGTCTACCGCCAGTTATCTTTCGGCTCCTGGTCGTTGCTGCCTTTGCCATAGGGTTTGCAGCTATTGGCAGGGAGTGGCTGGATCACCATTTTCCGAGGGAGTAAGAAATGTATAGGCGAACATACAGAAGAAGATATTACCCGAACCGCAGCCGAAGTAAGACGAGGGCCATCCCCCGTGGCATGTCTCCACGACAATATTCAGCAATGATGCGCAAACTCTCTCAAATACGTTCTTGGGAAAAAGCACGATTTGAGATAGAAGGCATGAGGCTTCGTGATCAGATGAGAACTAGCTTCAATAATAGTATCAGAAGGGGGCTGAGAAGGCCATGAGGTCTTATATAACGATTTAACTCAGTGAGAGGTAAACGGTGATATAGCGATGAACGATGATTGGGAAAACATATTAGAACTCGCTGGCTATAAAGGCCACAAGGGGATGGAGAAGTTTATTAAATATGGGCCTTTCTTAGAAGAGGATGATTTGCTGGGTGAATTAAAAAGCACTTTGGGGAAGAAATGTGCTTTGGTGGAAGATAGACATCCATACCCAAGTCCGTGCGATGACCAATTACCATCAGCAGGAATATCGTTCGGCAGGATAGTCAGGATGGACGGAAAATTCGGGCCATTAGCCTATGTACAAACGGAAACTCAAGACAGACATCCTCATATATTGATTTGTGGATCGAGTGGTACTGGGAAATCAGTGACTATGCGTTATTTGATTCAACAATTCACATTGAATGGGGTGGGGTCTCTAATACTTGATACTGAAGGTGAGTACTCCAATTTACTCTGCTACTTGCCAAGAAACCTTTGCTGGATATTCAACGACAATACCTTCAAGCGTAATCCGCTACAACCGCTTCCAGGCGAGGAGCGACGGAGAACATTTGGCCGGGTGAAACGCATATTTCGTGAAACTTTTTTACGCGACGGATCAATAAACCTGCTCGGCGAAGAACTTGTGAATATCATAGATTATGTTGGCCACGAGCCGACACTGCACCGCTTGGTTGCCCAACTAGGGCGAGCGAGATTTAGGCTGGATTCCAGGCGCGGCCAATATCTCGAAAGCCTGAAAAATCGAGTAGGAAACATAGTCGAATTCGTAGATATTTACGACTGCGAACAGGGATATGATATTCGTGATTGGCTTGGTGCGCATTGCTTGGTTCTCCGCCTAGAGGCCCTGAGCGACGAACTTAAAGACTTCGTTGTTAACGAGCTGGTTGCTTCCATCCAGGACTGGACACAGCAGAATCCAGATTCGAGCCTGAGGTTATTGATTGGAACTGATGAAGCTCACCGCCCGTTCTCGCCTGGTAAAGCATCTCGGTACGACTTGGGTGATCCAATCATTCTTGATGCGGCACGCACATTCAGGAAGCGAAGCGTGAACTTCATATTATCAACCCAATTATTTAGTGATTTGCCACCAGCGTTGTTGGCCAATGTAAGCACCTTCTTAGTCTTTCGAACTTCAGGGGGCCAATCGCAACGTGCAATTGCTCAGGCACTTTCTTTAACCAAGGAGCAAATGGAATATCTCCCCAAGCTTGGAGAGCGGCGGGCCGTGCTCAAACACCCTCTTATTCCAGATCCATTTATCGTGGAGCTGCCTGAACTCGATTTCAGTCAGCGTGTATCCGAGGAGGAAATCCGGCGAACGATGGCGCCAATCTTAGAACGGCTAAGATGGGTTCCGCGCACCCAATCGGAAGGAACGTCGGCCGGGCGTGGGGGTGGTGGGTGGGATGGATCAAACGAGTCGGCCAGGGCACAAGACCGATGTAAAGGGCGGAACCAGCATGAACAGCAGGAACAGGCGCCTGTCTCTAAGGATGAACTCAGGCTTGGTCAGAGGAAAAGGGAAGCACTTGAGTACCTTGATGCGATACAGAAGAATCCGTTCCCTCCAGCCACAGAGAGGGATAGATTACTAGGGTTGTCCTCATACAAGGGCAATCTGTTGAGAAAGGTTCTGTCCGAGAAGGGTTTGATAACAGTTCATCAATTGAGCACGGGCCACGTAGGAAACACGATGACATTGCTTGAGATTACAAACAGAGGTTGGGAATTTCTACGTGATGAGGGATTTAAAATACATGTACCCCGTGGGCACGGGAGTTGGCGTCACCGGTATTTTCAAAATAAATTGCAAAGGTGGTTCCTCGAGAACTACCCAGGTTGTAAAGCAGAGATTGAACAACAGGAGATTGGCAATAAGGCAGTGGATATCGGAGTGGAGATAGGAGGTAGAAAGATAGCTGTAGAGGTGCAAATCGAGGGGGAGGAAAAGGAGTTGAATAATATCGTAAGGGACTTAGAAGCTGGATGGGATGAAGTCATAATATGTAGTCAACAGAAAGATACGTTAGAACGAATAAAAAAAAGATTGAAGGACGCCTTCGGCGATGAATATGATATGGTCGTGAGCTTTAAAGAGCTTAGGGAGTTTTTGGCTTGAAGCGAAGGAGAGAGGGCATACGCCTGATATTATGCCTCGCCCTATTTGTGAAAGGCTTTGAAGCGGGCTCGGCTGAAGAGGTGGAGGAAGAGAGAAGAATATGTAAGGAAAGAAGGTAGAAAAAAGGGAGTATATAACCCCCGAAATAGAAACAGAAACAAAATGGATAAGGCTGGTGCAATAGAACTAACAAATGAATGATTGGGCTGCCGTATTCAGGACATAGGGTGGACGGCGATGGCTAGTGAGAAGGTTAAGATACGAGTAGATATATCAGATAGCGCGAGTCCGATGTGGAAGATACTATGGGATATCCTTTTGCGCCCCAGCCATGATGACAGTAGGTCACTCGATGCCGAAGGTAGACCTACCGGGCAACCGACGAACCAACCGGTTCGTGATGCAAAGCTAACCACTGGTATGTCACGGGAGAAAGCGTATCCTGAGAAACAAGCTAGCCTCTTTGATCTTGACAAAACAGAAGTAGAGCGCAAGAATATGAGGCCCGAAGATCAGGAGGTTTAGAAAATGAAGACAGCAGCGATCTATTGCCGGGTATCAACCGAAGACCAAGAGCGTGAGGGCTCAAGCCTGGACAGCCAACTATCAGCTTGTGTTAAGAAAGCGCAAGAGCTGGGGTACACTGCAGACAGTGAATACGTTGTCAATGAAGTCTACTCAGGCTTGATTCTTGACCGTCCTTGCCTAAACCAACTCAGGCAATGGGTTAGGAATAGAACAGTAGATGCTGTTGTGGTTTATTCTACAGACCGCTTATCACGCGATCCTGTTCACCTGTTGCTATTAGCTGAAGAATTTGACAAGGCAAAAATTGCCTTAGTTTTCGTAACCGAACCTATGGATAACTCTATGGAGGGCCAGTTACTCAGTTTCGTCAGGGGTTGGGCTTCAAAGTTAGAAGCTGTGAAAATACGAGAACGGACAATGAGGGGCAGAATGGAGCGAGCCAAAGCTGGCAAGCTCCCTGGTGGTGGTCATGCTAGGCTATATGGATATGTGTATATCAAGGGCAAAGAACAGGGGCAAGGCGTAAGGATCGAGAACCCGGATGAATCGAAATGGGTGAAAGAGATGTTTCGTTGGCTGGTGGAGGAACGCCTGTCCAGTGAAGCCATAACACGCCGACTAAGAGACTTGATGGTACCGACACCTTCAGGTAAAGGCCATTGGAAGAGCTGTAGCGTCAAGCAGATACTCAAAAACACTGCCTACTGTGGCAAGACATACGCGTTCACCCGGACTAATGGCGAACCCCGATTTAAAATGAAACTCAAGACCAAAAGCGAGAAAACAGGCATTTACTGGAAACCTAAAGAAGAATGGGTTGAGATACCAGGTGCAACACCCCCGATTATCAGCGTAGAGTCGTTTGACGCAGCACAAGAAAAGCTCAAAGAGAACCGCAAGGCTGCGACTTACAATGCCAAGAATCAGTATCTTCTCAGGGGCCACGTATACTGTGCCAGGTGTGGTCGCGCTTATTGGGGAGCAGGGGGTTTAAGGCCAAGAAACGGCATAGCCCGCTATTATCCTTTCTACCGATGCTGCGGGAAGCTCAAGAAAGTCACCGATATTAAGTGTGACAATCGGCAGCACAATGCCAAACGTCTTGAGGGAATGGTTTGGGCTGAAGTAGAGAAGATATTGTTACAGCCCGAAAACGTATTTTGTGAGCTTGAGAAGCGAAAAGGCCAAGATGGTGTTGATTCTTGCGAAAAGGACGTTGAGAGGGTAACAAAACAGCTAGAGCATAGGGAGATGCAGAGGAAAAGAGCCTGGAAAGCCTTTGAGATAACAGGTGATGAAGGCACGTTTCGGGCTGATATAGCCGTAATAGACAGAGAAGTTGGGGAACTAGCGCAGGAAAAGACCCGCTTGGAGAGACAAATCAGGGAGAGTCAGCAATTCAACCCTGATATTACCCAAATAAAGCAAGCCTGTGAACTGGTAGCAAGCAATCTAAAAAGCCTGACTTTCGAAGAGAAGCGCCTAGCACTGGAGGCATTAAGAATCAGAGTGTTGGTGGACGGCGATGCTATCGTGATGCAGAGCGCAATACCTGTCCCTGTTGGGTGTCCTGTAGACACTGTATCCTCATTCAGAAGGGCCACCAGCAAGTCCTTGTTGATGGCGGCCCTGACGCGGAGAGGA
>CBFDBW010000202.1:0-5630 GCA_965603145.1 uncultured Syntrophobacterales bacterium | reverse complement strand
AGGCGCAGGAGGCATTACCGGAAAGGACTTTGGCAAAGTTCAAAAGCGCTTTCCGGGTAGTAGCACTCATAGGGGTGGCTGCTGTCTACCTCCAGACCCAGAAAGCTTTTTTCCCGGAGTGGTTGTGGAAATATGCCTGGTGGCGCTATTTACTTATAGTTATCGTGGTTTTCGCAGTCTATCTGGTTTCCAGACTGAGCGGTAAATTCCTCTCCGGCATGACGGCTGCCCTCAGAGAGTCGGAGGAACAGATGCGCCTTCGCCTCCTACTCAAAGCGGCTATCTGGCCCATCCGGTTGCTCCTGGCCACTATTGCCGTCTATGCCGCCAAATCAATCATCCAGCTGCCAGCGATGGTCACCCGGATTGCGGATGGAGCTATAGGTGTTCTTGGCACCCTGGCAGTGATTCTGTTCGTTTATGGTCTTCTCGATGTGGTGGATTACGAGCTAACAAAATATGCCCAGCGGGAAGAGACTGGTGTGGACCAGACATTTGTGCAGATGGTCCGCATCTTTAGTCGCGTCATTGTCATCGCGGTTGGCGCTATCTATCTACTGCGGGCCATTTCCGGAAAACCAATGAGCACCCTGTTGGCTGGCCTAGGCATTGGTGGCCTGGCAATAGCACTGGCGTCGCAGGATACGCTGAAGAATTTCTTCGGAAGCATAGTAATCATGCTGGACAAACCTTTCAAAGTTGGTCAACGGGTAGTAGTTGAGGGGAACGATGGTGTGGTGGAAGAAATCGGCTTCCGCTCCACTAGGGTCCGCACCCTCACCGGCCACCTTGTCACAGTTCCCAATGAGAAGATGGCGAGCGCCAACATAGAGAACATCGGGCACAGGCCTTCCATCCGGCGACTTTCTAACATCACCATCACCTACGACACACCCCTACAAAAGGTGGAGAAGGCGGTGAATATCATCAGAAATATTCTCGACAACCACGAGGGTATGCATCCCGACTTTCCTCCCAGGGTCTATTTCAACGAATTTAACGACGCATCTCTAAATATCTTGATGATCTACTGGTACCATCCGCCTGACTACTGGGCCTTCGTCGCCTTCAGTGAGAGAGTCAATTTACAAATTATGCATGAATTTGAGAAAGAAGGGATAGAATTCGCTTTCCCCACTACCACTACTTATCTCGCCCACGACGAGCGCAGGCCACTCAGCATCAGCCTCTCAAAGGATGCATACTTGCAAGAACAGAGAGGTCCAAGGGACTAAGCCGAGGAGGGAAACGATGAACATGAAGCGGGTTGCCACCATAGTTTGTGGTTTACTCTACGTTGTTTTTGTCATTCAGAACACCCAGGTGGTGGAGGTACGCTTCTTGTTCTGGAGCACGCAGGTGTCCAGAGCGTTGATCTTGGCGGGGACATTTGTGCTGGGATTTATTTCCGGGCAATTGTGGAGCTGGATAAGAAGAAAGAAGGAAGAGACAACGAACGGGGATACGCCACAGCTATCGGAGGGATCATAACCTGCACCAAGGAGTCGGCCATGACTCACCTGACCAAACTAATTGTCGCGGGCATAGATGGTTCCGAGAATGCACTGAAGGCACTGGATTATCTGGGGTTGATCTATGGGGCCAAGCACATTCTTGCGGTGGAAGTTCTCTATGTTTTGCCCGCTTTGCCGCAGATACTTGTGGTTGACCGAAGTCGGACGACCAAAATGAGACTGCTGGATGTTGAGAAGAAAAGTATCCAGTTAGCCGGGCGCATTCTCGCAGAGGCAAGAGGCGTTCTATTCAAAAAAGGTTTCAAAGACGAACAGATCAAGACATCTCATCTGAAAAAGCATTTTGGTATAGCTCGAGATATTTGCAGCTTCGCAGGAAACAAGCGAGCAGATGCAGTACTTATCTCCAGCAGGGGAAGAAGTAGGCTGGAAACATTTTTCGCGGGCGAAGTCACCAGCAAAATGCTTGAGTACTGCCGGATTTGCTCCTTGTGGATTGTGGAGGGTGCGGTCACGTCGAAAAAGGTGCTCATCGCCATGGACAGCTCTGAAAATGCGCTCAGAGCGGCAGAGTATGCTGGTTTCATGCTTTCCGGAACCGACTGTCAGGTGACTCTTTTTCATTCCAAGCGGCACTTGAGACGCTTCGTCCCGCAGGAGGTAATCGGGGCTGCTCCGGAGCTCGAAGAGCTCTGGAGGAACAAAGCTGGAGAGCAGATAGGTCCGCAGATGAAAAAGGCAAAAGAAATGCTTCTTGAGGCCGGATTACGCGAGGATCAGATAACCACCAAGATAGTTGATGGCAGCCGGAGTGCGGCTGCGGACATCCTCAAAGAGGCCCGGGGCGCAGGCTGCGGAACCGTAGTTCTCGGGAGGCGGGGCCGCTCAGGGGTGAAAGAGTTTTTTATGGGCAGTATTACAAGCAAGGTCCTGCAGGACTGTGCCGGGATGGCAGTTTGGGTTGTGCATTAGCGGATCTGTACAACGGAAGAATTGTGCGGGTGGCAAATAGCTGTATCATTAAAGAGCCGGTGTTCAACTATACCAGTGACTTTCCTTTTGTGTGGGATGAGATTGTTCTGCCGGTGAAGTATGGAAGTAATATGCAAGTTGCGAGAGACGTATTGCAGCGCCTTGTCAAGGGCGTGGTGGGAGAGTATGCGATCTATGCGCAGAAGGTATGGGAAAAGATTGTAGACAAATATATGATTGAAGCTGCAAAGGAAGAACCGGCAATAACTATCACTGCCAACGAAAATTGGGTGGAATTCACTATTCGATTTGTGGTTGACCATAAAGAACGGCGTGCTATTAAAAATAGAATCTTCAGCTCCATTCTTGAGGAATTTGAAAAGAGCGAAGGTCGGGTCGAGATTGCATCCACATCCTCAGATATTCATTTGATCCAAGCCCTAGCCTTTGATGTAAGGCTGGCAAAAGAGGTCTAATGCGCGCCTTGCTTCCGCAAAACCACGTAGTCTTACGTATCATCGTGATCCTTGCCATCGCCGGAGGAGTACATCTCCTGGTGCGGCTCGTTCGTCGACTGGGCCAGCGGGTTATGGCCTCTCGGGTGAGCACCACGTTTTCTAAGGCCAGAACCGTTACCAGCCTGTCCGTGAGCATCGTCGTATTTGCCATGTACTTCATCGCCGTGGGGCTGGTGCTGAAGGAATTCGGCATATCACTCACCGCCTACCTTGCCAGTGCATCTATTATTGGTCTTGCTGTAGGTTTCGGTTCCCAGGGACTGGTCCAGGATGTGGTGACCGGACTCACGGTCATTTTCTCCGATCTCTGCGACGTGGGTGATATGGTGGAGATTGCGGGTCAAACGGGCATTGTGCAGAAGGTAGGAATCCGCTTTACCGTGCTGACCAATTTCATGGGAGCTGAGGTGTTTATCCCCAATAGAACTATTACAAACGTGGTCAGGTACGAGCGTGGTTATGTCCGCGCCATAGCGGATATCAATCTTCTTGGTGACAGCGTCAAAGTAAAACAGATCGAGGATCGAGTCCGCTCCATTGTCGAGGCCACCTATGAGCAGTTTCCGGGCATTCTCATAACTCCTCCAACAATTGAGGGGAGGTTTAAGACCAGCTCTGGCAAGGAATTCCTCCGGGTGAAATTTCGCATCTGGCCCGGGCAGGGTGGCCCCCTGGAAGTAGGTTTCAAAAGGGAGGTGGTGGAATCACTCAAAGAAATTGATTCCTCCTATTCAGACTGGATGGTGGTCCTGACTTACGAGGTAGAGAAAAAGCCGGTGTCTCTTCCGGGGACTTCGAAACATTCGATAAAGCTCAAACAATGAACCACACAACGGGGAGGCTTCTCATGAAACCTTTTGTTCTGATGAGTCTGATTGCCTGTGGTTGTCTAATGTGGGGAACGATGCTGTGGGCGGCTGATACGGGAGGTGAGGCGTCATTCCAGTCTTTGAGTTGTAATACCTGCCACAAACCGGACAGAAGATCCGCTGGCCCGTCGCTCCCCGAGATTGCCAAGGCCTATAATGGACAGCAGCAGCGGCTTGTTCAGTATCTTAAAGGCGAAACGGAGCCCCTGATGGATCTGGGCAAGCGGCAGGTGATGGAGCGCAAACTCGAAAAAACCAAGGAGATATCTGAGGCGGCACGGAAAGATCTGGCGGACTACATTCTGAGCTCTGGGGGGAAATAGCCTGGTTGCAACTACTCAAAGCTGAGCAAGCCCGGCATGGTGGTGAGGATAAGAGTTACGGCAGGAGAAGGATGGGGGGAGAACTTTATGGAACTTTCTGAATACATAACGGTTGATGAGGTGAAAAGGGTGTGCAAGGTATTGGGCCTCAGGGACTGGACTGCTTTAGAGAAAGTCGAAGTATTATCGGAAGAGGCAGATATAATCCTCGCTGCAGTCAATACCCAGGGAATGAACATTGACATCGAGGACTTTCGCCAGGGTCTCGAAGTGGAACTCGAGCACGGAATAAGATTTGAAGATGCGAACGTTACCAATAATCATCCCATCTTGACGGGGAAAATCGTCCTCGCCCATCTCAAGGAGTCATTGGACTATTACAAGCGTCTTGAAGTGGCTGAAATCGAGGGGGATCTATTGAAGGCGGTAGATGCCGGTGATTCGGCCAAGGTGCAACGTCTTTATGAGAAATTGATAAGAGCAAGGCTTTTGCTTGCTCAAACGGAATCAAATATACTAGGTGATTAAAGGTAAAACCAAATCATAGCTCCCAAGTGCCCGCACCCGGAGCCATTTAGATCTCGAGCTGCAGCAGGTGGCTGAGCAGCTAGAGGCAATGTACCCGGGGGCAGAGACAATATTTTTGAGTAGGAGGCTGTAATGAGATCCTTGCGAGGAAAAGTAATGGTGATGGCCATTGCGGCCTTTGTTTTGGTGGCGTGCAGTACGGTTCCCATAACTGGCAGGAAGCAGCTGGATATAGTTCCCAACTCCACCATGCTCTCTACGAGCTTTCAAGAGTACGACAAGTTTCTTGGGGAGCATAAGTTGAGTACCAATCAAGAGCAGACCCAGATGGTGAAAAGGGTTGGAACTAGTATTCAAAAAGCAGTGGAGCAATATTTCCAGCAGA
Source organism: uncultured Syntrophobacterales bacterium (assembly GCA_965603145.1). Classification (GTDB taxonomy): domain Bacteria; phylum Desulfobacterota; class Syntrophobacteria; order BM002; family BM002; genus BM002. The sequence continues at coordinate 560 of CBFDBW010000202.1, read as the reverse complement.
AAAACTTGTCAAACCAACTGAATGGTTATGCCTGGGAATTCAATCTTGTGGAGAGCGAGGAGGTAAATGCCTGGTGTATGCCTGGTGGGAGGGTTGTGGTGTACACGGGAATTCTGCCGATCACCAGGGATGAAGCCGGCTTGGCCACAGTCATGGGACACGAAATAGCCCACGCAGTGGCGAGACACGGCAACGAGAGAATGAGTCAGGGTCTGCTGACTCAGATGGGGGGTATGGCGCTGGCGGTGGCTCTCGAACAAAATCCGTCCCAAACCAGCCAACTGTGGATGGCTGTTTATGGCATGGGGTCGCAAGTCGGAATATTGCTGCCTTACAGCCGTTTGCACGAATCGGAAGCGGATCACCTCGGCCTGATATTTATGGCCATGGCCGGCTATGATCCCAATAAGGCAGTGGACTTCTGGCAGAGAATGGCGAAAATGAAAGGCGGCCAAGCACCACCGGAATTCCTGAGTACTCACCCATCGGACGAAACCAGGATAAGAAAAATCAAAGAACTACTTCCGGAGGCAACGCAGTATTACCGAAAGACGGGTTAG
>CBFDBW010000201.1:0-5644 GCA_965603145.1 uncultured Syntrophobacterales bacterium | reverse complement strand
AGCTTATTGATTAGACTTCGAAACGCTTGAGCGGGCATAGCTCAGTTGGTAGAGTACGAGCTTCCCAAGCTCGGTGTCGCGGGTTCGAGTCCCGTTGCCCGCTCCACTGATTGTTCCAGCTGAGTTGGATGCATGTTCGGAGGGAGCACGGCGACAGGCCGATGTTCATGTCCCTTTTTGAGGTAGCTGCCCGGTGGGTGTTGAGTCACCGGCAGGAAGCTTACTTCGATTAGTGGATTATTAGGTTATAATCTTACTTGCTTCAAAAGCTAACTTTTGTAGTCAATTTAATTATAATCTAGTCTGCTAAGAGAAGTGGGCGTAAGCCCACTTTTTTTTGTATATGCAAACAGAGATCCAAACACAGATTCGGCGGCAGTTGGAGCAACTCGCGGAGGCCCTTGTCGCTTCGGAGGGCATGGAGTTGGTGGACCTTGAGTATCGAAGGCAAGGACGCCGATGGATGCTTCGGTTGTTTATCGACAAGGACGGCGGAGTCACCTTGGATGATTGCGCCAATATTAGCCGCGAACTGGGAGATCTTCTGGATGTAAAAGATGTAATCCCCCAGGCTTACGTGCTGGAGGTTTCTTCGCCAGGCTTGAATCGGCGTCTCAGAAAAAAGGAGGACTTTTCCCGTTTTGCGGGGCGGAAGGTGCGGCTGCGGCTCGTTGCGCCCATAGATGGGCGAAAGAAAATTGTGGGAGAGCTCGAGGGAGTTGAAGATGAATCGGTGATAGTGGCGGCTCCTGAAGGTCGTTGTGCAGTAGCTCTGAAAGACATTGCCAAGGCCAACTTGATACACGAATTTTGAAGTCAGTAAGTTCGATATAGGACACAGATGAACACGGATTATCAAGATGTTCAAACCAACAACTCTGAGCCGGCTTTGCCTGCCTGGCTCGCTGTACTTAACCGCAGGATTGGGTCAGGCCAAGTGGGCAGGGGTACAAGGTGTAGCGAGATTTTAGTAAATACTTATCCGTGTGTATCTGTGAAAATCTGTGTCCCAATAAAGTGAAGTAAGGAGAATGGTGGAGATGATCCAGGATTTAAAGAGGATAATCGAGCAAGTCAGCAGAGATAAAGGCATCGAGCGGGAAGTACTTATTGGCACATTAGAAGAGGCCATGCGGTCTGCGGCCAGGAAGAAGTTTGGCCACGATCTTGATCTGGAAGTAGCCTACAATGACGAATTTGGGGAGATTGAGGCCTTTCAATTCAAAGAGGTTGTGGACGAGGTAACGGATTCGCTACTGGAGATTTCCCTGGATGAAGGGCGGGAACTGGATCCTGACTGTGAGCTCGGCGATAGTCTCGGAATCAAGCTGGACACCGACACCTTTGGTCGTATTGCCGCTCAGTCAGCCAAGCAGGTCATCATCCAGAAAATGAAGGATGCAGAGCGGGAGATGATCTACGAGGACTACAAAGACCGGACTGGCGAGATCATCAACGGCATCGTTCAACGCCTCGATAGAGGGGGTATTACCGTTAACTTGGGCCGGGCTGAGGCTGTTGTCCCCTACAGGGAGCAGGTGCCCAGAGAAACCTACCGGAGGGGCGATCGCATCAGGGCCTTGGTGCTCGATGTGACTAGAGAATCGCGTGGACCTCAGATTATCCTTAGCCGCACCCACCCTGATTTTCTCTCCAACCTTTTCACCTTAGAGGTGCCCGAGATTGCCGAAGGTATTGTCACCATCATGGCAGCGGTTCGGGAACCAGGCAGCAGGGCTAAGATAGCTGTGACCTCCAAAGACCCCGACATCGATCCGGTGGGTGCCTGCGTGGGCATGAAGGGATCTCGGGTACAAAGTGTCGTCCAAGAGTTGCGTGGTGAAAAAATAGACATCATCGAATACAATCCGGATCCTGCCAGGTATGTAGTCAACGCGCTGGCACCTGCTGTTATTTCCAAAGTTGTCATTGACCAGGCAAATCGGCTCATGGAAGTCATCGTTCCTGATGACCAGCTTTCGCTGGCCATCGGCAAGCGGGGGCAAAACGTGCGGTTGGCTTCGAAACTGGCCGAGTGGCGCATTGACGTTAAGAGCGAGGCGAAGTATCAGAAATCGCTCAAAGATGGCTATGATTCTCTCCTGGCCCTGTCAGGTGTCGGGGATGCCACCGCTGACAATTTATATGAGGCTGGTTTTGCCTCGGCGAAGGAATTGGCCAGCGCGCAGGTGGAGGAATTGGTGGCGCTTCCAGGTCTCAGTCAACAGAAGGCCGTGAAGTTCATCGAGGCGGCCCAGAGTTACGAGGGCGAGCAAAAGGAGAAGGAGGCTGCGGCCAAGGACGAGGAAGCCGGCGAGCCTGAAGAGACCACCGCAGAATGAGTATGAAGAAAGGAGAGAAGGGGGGACAGCCGCAGCGAACGTGCATTGTCTGCGGCAGCAAGAGAGCCAAAGCCGAACTCCTTCGGTTGGCGCTGGATGAGGAGAGCAAGGTGTGCCTGGATTACCGGCAACGGCGCCGTGGGCGTGGCTCTTATGTGTGCCCGAGGCCAGAGTGCCTGACGCGAGTCAAACTGGCCTACCTTGAGAAGGCGTTTCGACGATCGCTACCCCAGACCGCTTGGAATCCCGCCCTGACCATGGCGGAGGCTCTCCAGAGGTGTAGCGTCCAATTTCAAGAGCAATGATCTGACCAAGCACTCAAGAGTGCTGTTATGAACTTTCGGAGATAGCATATTAATAGAAGCCCGGGGGGTTGCATGGCGAAGTTGAGGGTGTACGAACTAGCAAAAGAATTAGACATTCCCAACACCGATCTGCTGGAGCGGATCGACAGTTTGGGCATTCAGATCAAAGGGCACATGAGCTCTTTGGATGAAGAGCAGGCCCAACTGGTTCGTGACATGGCGACGGGTCGATCGCAGCAACTGATCGAGGAAAAGCGGGTTCGTCGAGGAGTCATCCGCAGGCGGCGAAAAATTGTTAGGACTGAGCCTCTACCTGAGGAAGTGGAGACTGAAGTAGCGGCAGAGACAGCACCCCCCGTCGAGGAACCGGCTGAAGCGGTAGTCGAGGCGGAGTTGCCATCGCCTGTGGTTGAGGGAGAAGTACCAGAGGTTGAGCCCGAAAAACCAGAGAAAGTTGAACCGGATGTGGAGGTCGCGAAAAAGAAAAAACCGGCGAAGAAAGTAAAGGAAAAGGAAAAGAAGGTCAAAAAACCCCGGAGGCGCGCCAAGAAAGGGGCTGCCGCCAAAATTATTAAGCTACCTGAGCGGGTGTCCGGGGCTGTTCCTGAACCGGAGAAGGCAGAACCCAAGGTTGAAGAATCAATGAAAGCAGTGGAGAAAGTGGTTGAACCTGTGCCGGCTCCACCAGAACCCGAGGCTGAGGCGAAAAAGAGACCGGGCAAACCCAAGAAGAAGAAAGGGAAACGAGCACGAGTTGGTGAGGGTGAGGAACGGCCAATGAGGAGGGGACTGCCGAGTCGCCGCAAAGAGGTGGTCACTGGAGACGATCTTTACGCCAGGCGTCGCGGGCCGGGCCGGATGATGAAGGGTCGCAGGGCAGCACGAGCACGAGCAGTTGCGAAAGACACAAGGCAAACCGAGATCACCATACCCAAAGCCGCCAAGCGAAGGGTCAAACTTGACGAAGCCATCACCGTGGCAAATCTTGCCAAGAGCATGGGAGTCAAGGCCAGAGAGGTCATCACGAAACTTAGGGAATTGGGCCTCATGGCGACAGTGAACCAGGCGATTGATTTTGACACCGCTTCCCTGGTGGCGACGGAATTTGATTATGAGGCCGAGAAAACAGGTTTTGAGGAGGCGGAAATCCTACAGGCTGTACCGGATCGGGAGGAAGACCTCAAAACACGGCCTCCGGTGATAACCATTATGGGACACGTTGATCACGGCAAAACCTCCCTGCTTGACGCTATCCGGCAGACCAAAATTACAGAGGGAGAGGCAGGAGGTATCACCCAGCATATAGGTGCTTACAATGTGAAGCTGGATGCAGGCCAAGTGGTCTTCTTGGACACCCCAGGCCATGAGGCTTTTACGGCCATGCGGGCCCGTGGTGCCCGGGTAACCGACTTGGTGGTTCTCGTGGTGGCGGCCGATGATGGGGTGATGCAACAGACGGTTGAGGCAATCAACCACGCCCAGGCGGCGGGTATTCAGATCCTGGTGGCCATAAACAAGATAGACAAAGAAAATGCCGACCCCGACCGGGTGAAACGTGAGTTGGCTGAGAGAGGGCTGAATCCAGAGGAGTGGGGCGGTGATACCACCATGGTGGAAGTGTCAGCCAAACAGAAGACAGGGCTGGATGAATTGCTTGAGCTCATCTTGCTCCAGGCTGAACTAATGGAACTGAAGGCCAATCCCGACAAGAAGTCAAGAGGGCGGGTGGTCGAAGCTAGATTGGACAGAGGTAAGGGACCGTTGGCCACTGTCTTGATGCAAGAGGGAACCCTGCGAGCCGGAGATCCTTTTGTCTGTGGCACCTTCTACGGCAGGGTACGAGCCATGCTGGACGATCGCGGCCGTAAAGTGGAAGCAGCACCGCCGTCCATGCCTGTGGAAGTCCACGGAATATCAGGGGTGCCACTGGCTGGGGATGATTTGGTGGTGGTGAACGACGAGAAACAGGCAAAACAGGTGGCAGCGCACCGGCAGTTGAAGTCGCGTGAAGCAGAGCTTTCCCGAGCGACGAAAGTAACTTTGGACAACCTTTTTGAGCGCATCAAAGAGGGTGCGACCAAGGAGCTCAAAACTGTGCTCAAGGCTGACGTTCAGGGCTCCTTGGAGGCCATTACCGACTCCCTGAACAATCTGAGTACCAAGGAGATCAAGGTCAACATCATTCATAGTGCAGTGGGAGCTGTTACTGAGACAGATGTGATGTTGGCTTCCGCTTCAGATGCCATAACTATTGGCTTTAGCGTCAGGGCTTCGCAGAAAGCCCAAGAGTTAGCAGAAGCTGAGAAAGTCGACCTGCGCTTCTATGATGTCATCTACCAACTTGTAGCTGAAGTAAAAGACGCAATGGAGGGAATGTTAGATCCCATATACAAAGAGCACTTCATGGGTCGTGCCGAGGTGCTCAAGACTTTTCATGCTTCCCGGATAGGGACTGTTGCCGGCAGTATGGTCAATGAAGGCCGGGTGGAGCGAGGAGCAAAGATCAGGGTGCTGCGTGACAACGTGGTGATCAACGATAGTAAGATCGCTTCACTCAGGCGGTACAAAGATGAGGTCAAAGAGGTCAAAGCGGGGCAGGATTGCGGCATAATCATTGAGAATTTCAACGATATCAAGATTGACGATATCCTGGAGACATACACAATCGAAGAAATCAAAGCTGTCCTGGAACCTGGTGGCAACAAGTCGGAATGATGCTTGCGAGCATGATTTTAGCTTGAGGCAACGAGTAGGGCGATGGTTGTGGGGATTACAAAGCTGAGCTTGCGTTTGCCGGGTAACCAATCCCTCAAGGGCAAGCGCAAGGTGGTTAAGAGCATTTGCGAGCGGTTACGCCGACGCTTCAATCTGGCAGTGGCTGAAACCGACGCCCAGGATCTATGGCAAGCTGCTGAGTTGGGTATCGTCGCAGTGGGCAATGAGGGAAGATACATTGAATCTAAATTGGACAAAGCCATCAATTTCATTGAGGATATA
>CBFDBW010000200.1:0-5647 GCA_965603145.1 uncultured Syntrophobacterales bacterium | reverse complement strand
TTGCCGGAATGAGTGAGACGCCGGTGTTGATTGTGGTGGCGCAAAGGCCGGGGCCAGCTACCGGACTACCGACTCGCACCGAGCAGGCAGATCTGGAACTCGTTTTGTACGCCGGTCACGGCGAATTTCCCCGGGCGATCTTCAGTCCCGGAACGGTGGAGGAGTGTTTCTGGCTCGCCCGAAAGAGTCTTGAAGTGGCGGCCAAATTTCAGGGCCCTGTCTTTCTCCTCACCGACCAGTTTCTCGCCGACTCCTCCCGTGCTGTAACACCTTTCGATATTGACAACTTGGAGCCGATTGATCCGGGGATAGAAACAGGCGCTTCTTCTTTGCCGTACAGTCGATATGCCATCACTCCAAGCGGTGTTTCGCCTCGACTTCCCCCTGGCATGACCAAACATCTCGTGGTCGCCGGCGGTGATGAGCATCCAGTGGATGGCCATCTCACCGAAGACCTCAAGGTGCGCAACCTCATGGTTGCAAAGCGATTAAGGAAAGAGCAAGGGATTATGGCGGAGGTGGTTCCTCCTGAATTCCAGGGTGATGAGAGTCCGGATTTGCTTTTGGTTACCTGGGGTTCGAGCAAAGGTTCGGTTATGGAGGCGGCCACAAAACTACGAAACGACTCTACACGAGTGGGAATCTTGCATTTCTCTCAAGTGTGGCCCCTGGTCCCAGATCAGTTCTTGGGATACCTGGAAAGCGCTGGCGAGGTGGTCTGTGTAGAGGGCAATGTCTATGGACAACTGGCGCGTTTGATCAGACGGGAAACTGGTTTTGGTGTTCACAGAATGGTGCTTCGTTATGATGGTCTGCCCATTACACCGGAGTACATAATGCGTGAGTTGGGGAATTCGTAGGCCTTCGCAATCTGAGAAAAAAGATTTGAAATTCCACATCGGAGGTTTGAATTTTTAGTTGAACGCAAAGATCGAGACAAGACTATGGTAACTATTGAGGATTACGGAAAGTACGAGACGGCATGGTGTCCTGGTTGCGGAAACTTTTCCATTCTTGACGCAGTAAAGCGTGGCCTGGTTGCAAGCGAACTGGAGCCGCATCAGATGTTGTTCGTTTCAGGAATCGGCCAGGCTGCCAAAGCACCTCACTATTTGAATGCCAACGTCTTTAACGGCCTGCATGGGCGGGCTCTGCCCGTAGCCAGTGGCGCCAAGCTCGCCAATCCCAATCTCAAAGTAATCGTTGAGAGTGGAGACGGCTGCAACTATGGTGAAGGTGGTAACCACTTTCTTGCTGCCATCCGACGAAACATAGATCTGACATTGATTGTGCACAATAACCAGATCTATGGTCTCACCAAGGGCCAGGCCAGCCCCACATCGGAAGAAGGTTTAGTCACAAAAGCGCAACCTGAGGGAGTGGCCTCGTTACCTTTCAATCCCATTGCGGTTGCCGTAGCCATGCAGGCCAGTTTTGTGGCCCGCGGCTTTTCCGGCATGATCGATCACTTGGCTGGACTCATCCAGCAGGGTCTGGCCCATGAAGGGTTTGCCCTGATTGATGTTTTGCAGCCTTGTGTTTCCTTCAACAAGGTCAACACTTTCGCCTGGTACAAGAAACGTTGTTATACTTTGCCGGATGAATACGATGCCACCGATTGGCAGGCTGCGATGCAGACGGCTGTGGAATGGGGAGATAAGATCCCTCTTGGGATTATTTACCGTAACCAAAGGACCAGCTTTGAAAAAAGATTTTCTGTTCTGCAACATGCTCCGTTGGTTGGTCAAGATACGAACCTGACGGAACTCAAGAAGATTCTGGAAAAATTCGCTTAGGCAGGCAGAAATTGGCGGAGGCGAAGAGCTCGTCTGCTGCTGGGATAACCGGCTCAACTGAGCTCGCCGAAGTCTCCGTGACAAACGGAAATTGACAAAGTTACTGTGTGGAGGAGAATCTGATGGACAAACCTTTCAAAGCAATTAAAGTAACCGATAACGTTTACTGGGTGGGAGCAATCGACTGGGGAATCCGTGATTTCCACGGTTATCTCACTGAGAGGGGGACCACATACAATGCTTTTTTGATAATGGCAGACAAAATCACCTTGATTGACACGGTCAAGCCTCCTTTTCTATCCGAGCTTCTAGCCCGAATCGGTTCGGTGGTGGATCCAAAGAAAATCGACTATATTGTCTCCAATCACGCGGAAATGGATCACTCCGGCTCTCTGGTTGATGTTATAGACGTGGTACAGCCGGAAAAGGTGTTTGCTTCTTCCATGGGCAGCAAAGCACTCAAGGAACACTTTCACCTGGATCAAGAGATTGTGGCGGTCAAAAATGGTGAGAGTCTCAGTCTCGGCAACCTGAGTTTGACCTTCCTCGAGACTCGCATGCTCCACTGGCCCGACAACATGTTCAGTTACCTACCTGAAGAGAAGTTGCTCTTTTCACAGGATGCCTTTGGCATGCACCTCGCCACTAGTGAGAGGTTTGCCGATGAGATCGACGAATCCATCTTGGAGTATGAAGGCGAAAAATATTATGCTAATATTTTACTCCCTTTCTCTGCGCTGGTGACAAAGCTTCTGGATAAGGTCGGCGAGCTTGGTATTGAAATCGATATTATTGCCTGTGACCATGGCCCCATATGGAGGAAGGATCTCGACAAGATTATCGGCTGGTACTCCAAATGGGCCCAGCAGAAACCTACCAATAAAGCGGTAGTTGTCTTCGACACCATGTGGTTTAGCACCGCTAAAATGGCAGAGGCCATTGCCGAGGGTTTGCTGGCCGGGGGGGCGCAGCCGAAGATAATGCCGCTCAAATCGAATCACCGCAGTAATGTCGCCACTGAAATCCTGAAGGCAGGCGCAGTGGTGGTAGGTTCTCCAACACTGAACAACAACATGTATCCAACGGTTGCCGACTTGTTGGTTTACCTGAAAGGATTGAAGCCGCAGAACCTGGTGGGTGCAGCATTCGGCTCCTATGGCTGGAGTGGTGAGGCTGTGGGCCAGGTGCGCGGAATGCTGGAAGAGATGAAGATCGATCTGGTGGACGAGGGCTTACGGATCAAGTTTGTCCCCGACGGTGATTCCCTGAGCAAGTGCTTTGACCTCGGACTTCGGGTCGCAGAAAAGGTCAAAGCCTTGTGTGAGTCCGCTTAGTGTTGGACGAAAACTTTCAGTTATAGAAATGAAAAAAGAGGAGGTGAAAGCATGCAAAATTCTTGGAAATGCACGAAGTGTGGGTACACATTGGATACCGATGCACCACCCGAAACGTGTCCATCTTGCAACGAGAAGTGCGAGTTCGTCAACGTTACCTGTTACATACCCGACTGTGGCGACACAGGAAGTGATCCGAGGTTAGGTTCCTGATGCGCTAAAGCGTGAAAGTTTGAAAACGAATCTGATGTGAGATGTGAGATCCGGGATGTGGGATGAAGATTTTTGGCTCCGATATGCATCTCATATCGCACACCCGACATCTAGAACGAGGGCCTGTTGAAGGTCACGAGTGCGTCTCGACACTGAGTAGAAAGCGGGATTAGTTGTGAGCGTGAAAGTACTGGGGATTTATGGAAGTCCGCGCAAGGGAGGCAACACTGATCTACTCCTGGATCGGATTCTGGAAGGAGCACAGGCGGCTGGTGCTGAGGTGGAGTCGATCTATGCACGGAAGTTAAAGATGAGTGGCTGTATTGAGTGTGGAAGCTGTGATGACACGGGAGAGTGCGCAGTTCATGATGACATGGATACAGTTTACCCACTCCTTGAGGAGGCGGATGTCGTTTTTCTGGCCTCCCCGAACTTCTTCTATAATGTCACAGCTCAGGTGAAGCTTCTGATCGACCGCAGCCAAGCCATGTGGTCCAAGAGGCTGCTGGGAAAGACGCCGGCACAGAGGCGAAAATACGACGGCGGCAAGGGTTACCTAATTTGTGTGGGGGCCACGAAAGGAAAAAACCTCTTTGTTGGGGTGGAGCTGACGGCAAAATACTTCTTTGATGCTCTGGACATGAGTTACGAAGGAGGGCTTCTGCTCGATAGAATTGAGGCCAAGGGTGAGATCAAAAAACACCCGGACGTTCTGGAGCAAGGTTTTAACCTTGGAAAGAGCGCAGTAGAGAGCATGAAATCTTGAACGTTATTTGAGAGTTTGAGTAGGAGCAAGCTTTGCTTGCGATAAGACCTTCGAAAAGAATAGGAGGAAAAGGAATATGGCAAAAGTTCTCGTGGTTTATGCCACCAGGACCAGTTCGACTAGAGATATTGCGGATCTCGTTGCAGAAGGAATCCGTTTTTCCGGCAATGAGGCAGTGATTGTTGAGGTGAAGAATATTAAGAGCGAGGCCGATTTCGAAGGATATGACGGCTATGTCTTCGGTTCCCCCACCTACCACGGTGAGATGCTGCAGTCCATGAAAACCATGTTGTTTCTGGCGGAAAAGGCCAACCTGGAAGGTAAGGTGGGTGGCGCTTTTGGCGCTCATGGCTGGAGCACCGAGGCCCAGGATCGAATCTACAATACCATGAAAGAAGTTTTCAAGATGGACATGGCCAAAGGTCCGCTCCTGTTGAAGTCAGCCTCTCTGGGAGGTGGGGTACAGATGGCCCAAGACTATGGGAAAGAAATAGGCAGTAAATTGACCCCCTGAACCCTCAAACTTCTGCCTTCAATAAAACATTTTATCCTATCACCAAAGGGGGGATGTGACTCGCTCTGGGTCCATCTACCTTATATCTAACCCATTTTCTGGATTATACCTTCCAAATCTTCGCACTTATTCCAGAATGAAGCGGTGAGAAATTTGTGTCGTTATATAGACTACTGGCCGGATAGTGTTTATTGTTTATACATTGCAACCATTCCCAGTCGGTACGAGGAGATGTCATGGAGACTAAGCTGTCAGGATTAGAAAAGGGAAAAAACCGCTTGAGTAGGGAGAAGAGTCACTACCTGATGCAGCATGCTGAAAACCCGGTGGACTGGTATCCCTGGGGAGAAGAGGCATTTGACAAGGCCAAAAGGGAGGATAAGCCCATATTCCTGTCAATAGGATATTCCACCTGCCACTGGTGTCATGTAATGGCGCACGAGTCTTTTGAAGATGAAGAGGTTGGCCGCATCCTCAATGAATTCTTCGTTGCCATTAAGGTTGACCGGGAAGAGCGGCCGGATGTTGATATGGTTTATATGGCAGTGTGCCAGGCCATTACCCTGAAAGGGGGATGGCCCCTTTCAGTTTTTATGACGCCTGACGCCAAGCCTTTTTACGCCGGGACCTATTTTCCCAAAACCGGCAAGATGGGGATGCCAGGTTTTATAGACATGATCAGCCATATTGCCAATGCCTGGGCAAATGACCGGGTTCCTCTTCTTGAGGCAAGCGAAAAGATTACCAAGGGTATTCAACCGAGACCTTCCAGTGGATCAATGGCTGAGTTGGGTCTAGATACACTGAAAAAGGGCTACGAGCAACTAGCGCAGGCTTTCGACCCGAAATGGGGCGGTTTCGGTTCAGCCCCAAAATTCCCCACTCCCCACAACCTCACTTTTCTCCTGCGGTGGCACAAAAGAAATGGCGAAGCCAATGCCTTACGCATGGTGGAGAAAACACTCGATAATATGCGGTATGGTGGCATCTTTGATCATATCGGTTACGGTTTCTGTCGCTACTC
>CBFDBW010000199.1:0-5659 GCA_965603145.1 uncultured Syntrophobacterales bacterium | reverse complement strand
TCAGGTGTCGGGTGTCCCGCCTACGCTCTGTTGAGCTACGGCGTGGCAAGCAGGTGTCAGGAATGATAGACCTGAACACTGAAACCTTAGTCATTGTGATGGAGGGTTAGTCATTGAAGCCTATATACCTTGATTATAACGCCACTACCCCAATTGACCCGGAAGTTGCCGAGGCCATGCGCCCCTATCTTTTCGAGCATTTCGGCAATCCTTCCAGTTCTCATTGGTACGGCATTCAGACGAAAAAGGCTGTGGACGAGGCCCGCCGCCAGGTAGCGGCTCTGTTGCATTGCAACCCCGAAGAGGTGGTGTTTACCAGCGGCGGCAGCGAATCCAACAATTACGCTATCAAGGGTACTGCGTTTGCCAATCGGGAAAAAGGTAATCACATTATTACCTCGGCCATCGAGCATCCTGCTGTGCTCGAGGTGTGCAAGTACCTGGCAGAGAAAGGTTTCCAGATAACCTACCTGCCGGTGGACGAGTTCTGCCTCGTGGCCCCGCGAGAATTACAAGAAAGTATTAGGCCACAAACCATCTTGATTACCATTATGCATGCGAACAACGAGGTGGGAACCATTCAGCCCATAGCTGAAATTGCCAAAATTGCCAAAGAGCACGGCATCGTTTTCCATACCGATGCGGCGCAATCTGTGGGAAAGATACCCACTCGGGTGGATGAGTTGGATGTGGACCTTCTCACCATTGCCGGTCACAAACTCTACGCTCCAAAAGGAATTGGAGCTCTGTACGTCAGAGGTGGGATACGACTGGAAAAACTCATTCACGGCGCAGATCACGAGCAGGATCTCCGTGCCGGCACCGAGAATGTCCTTGAGATTGTCGGCTTGGGTCAAGCCTGCGAGATCGCAAAGCGTGATCTGGCAAAGAACACGCGCCACATGCAGAAGATGAGAGATTTACTCTACGCCGGTCTCAGGCAACAATGGGGTGAAATAAGACTGAATGGCCACCCCGAGAAACGGTTGCCCAACACCCTCAGCGTGTGCTTTCAGTCCATTGAAGCTAACACTCTTTTAGCAGAGATTGAATCCGTTGCTGCCTCGGCAGGGGCAGCCTGCCACTCAGATTCCGTTCGCGTCTCCTCGGTGCTGGAGGCCATGCAAGTGGACCTGGAGTACGCCATGGGCACCGTACGTTTTTCCACCGGCAAAATGACCACAGAGGACGAAGTAAAAAAAACTGCTGCAATCTTTGCCCAGACCGCACACCGCTTGCAAGCCGCCAACGAGCAATCCTAGCCCGGATATGGATTAGCCGCTAGTCAATTGAGAACCTACGCTCTCATCTCGGTTCGTCCAAAAAATGGTAATTTTCTTCCCACTCTTTGCCTTTAATTACTCAATTTCCATCATTAGTCTCGACTCCTGAACTTATGTAACCATTTGAAATAAAACGATATATATCTAATTCCTCTATCTTGGCATGATCTTTTAATACTAAAAACGTTCGCCAACAAACAAGGTCTTGTTACTGGGATGATGGAGAGGTGGAGTATTGTCGTAATGTAATACCTGAAAAAAACTGCTTATATTTTCTTCTAGCCCATTACTCCAACATTCCCAAACCTTCGTTCTTGCGTAAAGGCTTTCTACGCCGACCACGCCCACAAAGAGCGATTCTCTATTGTATCTTATGTTTAGGGTGAGCGATGACGGATAAACCCTCCACCTCTGGAGATCGAAGAAAAAGGGGCGACAGACGCTCCGATAAAGATAGGAGGTCAGGTAAGGATAGGCGAAGTGGTGCTGCCAGAAGAAGCGCTGAAGACAGAAGATCCGGCTGGGGACAGATCGAAGATCATAGGTTTCAAGGGGTCGTTAAAACTACGACTACAGTTTCGCATTTGTTTGGTCAACCTTTAACAGTGATAACTGGATATGTTGACCTGTTATCGGCGAGCACCGAGGAAGAGAACACAAAGAAAAAGCTGTCGATAATTAAGAGTCAATTGGATTTGATCAGCAAATACCTGCATGATCTGAGAAGTCTCAAAGAGTATAAGACAGTGGATTTCGCTGGTGTGACTTTACTGGACATAGAGCCTTCATACACAAAAAATGAGTAAAATCTCAAATCCCAAGCACCAAATCTCAGGGTTATAGGTGTTCCGCCGGAGGCGGATCAGGGGTCAGGTGTCAGGAAAGAGAAACATAGAAGCTGAAACCTGAACACTGAAACCTTAGTCATTGATATTTGTGATTTGGAATTTTCAGTCAATTTAGTACTCCAACACTCCATTCATCGAATAACCTGGATATTTCACAAATTGCCTGTTGATTCGTGACTGCTTTTGCTGACTGTTCTTAGAATGCCCACTCACCACCCCCATTACCTGCCCGACCTTGCTGTTTTACAGAAACAAATATTTTTTGTTTTAGACAAACAAGAGTTGGTGTAAAATGAAAGTGATTGAAGCGATTGTTGGGATACACGCCGAGGTTCCCGGTGTTGGGGAAACTCTCGGGTTATAACCTCTTGAATTGTGAGGAGAGAAAATGAGGAGGTCTCGAGATGACATTCGTCTGGATGTCAAAGCTCTCAAGCTTGGCAGCAAGATACGTGAACTGAGACTGAAGAAAAATTACACTCTGCAGGATGTGGCTGCCAAAACCGGCTTGTCTAAGCCATTTCTCTCGCAAATTGAAAATGACCACGTGGTTCCACCCGTGGCTACCCTGCTCAAGCTGGCCAGGGCCTTCAATGTTAGCTTAGCCCACTTTTTTCAGGAAGAGGTGGGGAGCGACAAAATTGCCATCACACGACACAATGAACGGCTTCGAGTCGAAAAGCGGCCTCACCACCGCAAGGGTGAGGTCAATTATGTGTATGAGGCCCTAGAGACCAAGAAGACCAACAAGCGGATGGAACCCTTCTTAGTGGAATTTCCTGTGCAGGATACCAGCGAGATGGTCTTCATGAACCATGACGGAGAGGAATTCCTGCATGTTCTTGAGGGCACGCTCGAGTTTCGCAGCGTGGCCCGGGTGGAGGTGCTTGAGTCAGGAGACAGCATTTATTTTGAATCAGACCTTAGTCACAGCTTTCGTTGCCTGGGGGAAAAAGCAGCGAGAGCTATTGTGGTGGTCTGGAGCGGTTAACCATTGTGGTTATGTCCTTCATTATTTGTCATGTGTTGTTGGGTATGCGTCTTGCGTTTAACCCAGCTTGAAGTTACCATTGCTGTTAGCCAGGATATCTCATGAAATATCCAGGCTTGATGTTCGGTATCGGGGATTGAGTTTCTGCCTCTGGTTGGGAGAATTGGATGAAACGATTGGGTTTGCTTGGTTACTGGCTGATGCTGCTTATGATGGTGGTTTTGTTTGCGAAAGCACCGCCAGTTTTGGCGGCAGAGGACCCAATGAATGGACCCTGGGATAGTCCAGTTCACCGGTCTTCTGCCCACAAGCACAATGATCATACCAATTCGTCTATAACTTCCGGTTTTTTCACTTCTCTTCTCACCTTTTTTTCAGAAGTAATTTCCCCGGTGGACGGGGATCGCTGCCCAAGCTACCCCACGTGCGCTGCCTATAGTAAAGAGGCTTATCAGAAACACGGGGCCTTTGTCGGTACACTCATGACTGTGGACCGACTTTTTCATGAAGCCGAAGAGTATCGGTTCTCCCCCACCGTGAAGGTCTACGGAGTACACCGTATTTACGATCCGGTCTCAGCAAATGAGTACTGGAAGCGAAATGACAACCGCCAGGCTGAAACAAAATCTACCAAATAGTTTCCCTTCAAATATCTGACCCCCACTCGCTAAACTCATCATTATGCCCTATGTCCTCTGCCTTCTGCCTTTTCCCCAATCCGCAATCCGAAACTGAGAACCCGCCTGAAGGGTGGGAGTCCGAAGGACAAATCTAAAATCTACAATCCAAAAATTGACTCTGATGCAATTAAGTTGCATAATTAACATATAATGGGTAGTGGACTTCGGACTCGCAACACTGTCCACCACCAGAACACAAGCAAGGTGACAGCACTGTGAAAAAGGTGGTCATTTCCGGACTGTTGGTTCTATTCTTGTCTATTGCCCAGATTACTCTCGCCCGTCCCCTCAAGGTATTCGTGAGCATTTTGCCCCAGAAGTACTTCGTCGAAAAAATCGGCGGAGATTTTGTTGAGGTTGCTGTTATGGTTCAACCAGGAGCAAGTCCAGCCACCTACGAACCAAAGCCCAAGCAGATGGTCGCCCTTGCGAAGTCCAACCTTTATTTCGCCATCGGCGTGCCATTTGAAAGAACGTGGCTTCCAAAAATTATGGCCACCAACCCCAAGATGCACATTGTGTATACGCAAGCTGGTATCGAAAAGAGGGTCATGAAATCGCACCACGCACATCAAGAACAATCCAAACACCATTATGGTGAGACCGAACACGGGCAGGACCACCACATGGGAAAGGATCCCCATGTGTGGCTTTCTCCGCCGCTGGTCATGCAGCAGGCCAGAAATATTCTGAATGGACTAGAAACTCTTGATCCAACTCATCGAGCTCTTTACCAAGCTAACTATAAGAGTTTCATCGTGGAACTCGTAGACCTTGATCTAGAACTGAAAAGGTTTTTTCAGACAACGGCAGATCAATCTGAATTCATGGTGTTCCATCCTTCCTGGGGTTACTTCGCTCACGCTTACGGACTGGAGCAGGTGCCCATTGAAATTGAAGGCAAGGAACTCAAACCAGCGGAACTGAAGTATCTTATTCAGTACGGCAAACAAATTGGTATCGAGGTAATCTTCGTCCAACCTCAATTCTCCTGGCAAGCAGCTCGAACAATCGCGCAAGCCACAACCGCGCAAATCGTTGTCGTGGATCCACTCGCCCCCGATTGGGCCGAGAACTTGCGCCAGGTAGCAGCCAAGCTCAGTACCGCTCTGAGGTGAGGTGTTTCATGAATGAGCCAATTATAGAGGTTAAAGATGTCTGGTTTTTCTACAATGGAATTCCAGTTCTTCAGGACGTAAATTTTACTGTTCGCGGGGGAGATTTCGTCGCCCTTCTGGGTCCCAACGGTGGCGGCAAGACTACTCTCCTCAAACTGATGCTCGGGCTCTTGAAACCCAAGCGCGGTGCTATACGTGTCTTTGGCGAACCTCCGCGGCAGAGCTCCCACCGCATCGGCTATATGCCTCAGCACCTCGATTTCAACCAGAGTTTTCCAATATCAGTGCTCGATGTGGTGCTCATGGGAAGGCTGCGTCCGAGCCGAGGCTGGTCTCGATACACCCAAAAAGACAGGATGGCAGCCCAACAGGCCCTGGAAAAAGTGGAAATGGGGGAATTTGCAAATCGCCGCGTCGGGGAACTCTCCGGGGGGCAGCAGCAGAGGGTCTTCATTGCCAGAGCGCTGGTGGATGAACCTGAGGTACTCTTCTTGGACGAACCCACGGCTAGTGTGGACACAAAACACCAGACCGATCTTTTTGACATTCTCAAGGAACTCAACGAGACGGTAACTATCATTGTAGTCAGCCACGACATCGGTATTGTTTCCAGTCATGTCAAATCTGTTGCCTGCGTAAATCAGCAGGTTTTCCACCATGATCATGCAGAAATCAACGAAGAGATGATCGAGTTGGCCTACCAATGCTGTCCAGTGGATATCGTTGCCCACGGCTTGCC
>CBFDBW010000198.1:0-5701 GCA_965603145.1 uncultured Syntrophobacterales bacterium | reverse complement strand
GGCTTTTTGCACAATAACGCTTCTTTGAGGCTGGACCGAATGAACCACTGTAATTCCGTCAGGGTGGTGGCCCCACTGATATCAGGAGAGCTGTTTCGCTACACCTTGGCGATTCCTGCGGAGTACAAACAGAAGCCAGTGGGCAACGACAAGGTTGAGAAATGGATTTTCAGAAAAGCCTTTGAGCCGTTCCTGCCAGCAGCAATCACTCAGCGAGTAAAGCAGGAGTTCTCGCAAGGCTCAGGCTCGGCTGCGTTACTGCCTAGTCATTTTGAAAACCTTATCGGTGATGATGAACTTACTAAGGCCCAGTCCAAATACTCTATAATCCGGAGCAAAGAAGAACTCTATTATTTCCAAATATTTACAGATAACTTCGGTGACGGTCTAGCGGTGGAAACAGTTGGGCAATGGCCCAAGCTATAGAGTGAGGCATAAGGCGTAAGGCTCACGGCTCAAGAAGCATTCTTACCTTATGCCCTGCGCCTGGAGCCTTAAGCCTTTTTACCAGAGATTTTCTTCTGGGAAATTCAGACTTTCAACGAAGTACTCATTGAAGTCGAGGCGGGTGGAGAGCTCGATGTGCTCGATGGAGTGGGCCAGCTCATTGGCCTTCTGCCAGTAAGCCTTAGATAACAGCACCATGGAAGCGCCTGTGCTGGCAGCATTGCCGAGAGACTGGACGATGTCCGGTCTTACCCTGGGAATGAGACCGATGCGCATGGCACTGAGGGGGTGAACGTAATTTCCGAGGGCACCGGCTAGATAGACACGGTCAATGCCATCCACCCCAATACCCATTTCATCCATCAGGGTTCTGATGCCGGCTGCGACAGCACCCTTGGCGAGCTGGAGTTCACGAATGTCCTGTTGGGTGAGATAAATCGGTCTACCATCGAAACTCTCATCCGGTCCTGCCACCAAAAAGTCATAGATCCCTGATCTTTCAATGACTCTCGATCCTGGGATATCGTTTGCATTTTCCAGGTCAGGTTGGATCAAACCCTCATGGTCGACGATGCCGGTGTGCAACAGCACTGCTGCCAGATCAACCAGCCCGCTCCCACAAATTCCCTTGGGTTTGATGTTCGAGATGACCCTGCACGAAAGGTCGCCATTCCCTGAGGTGACACCCTCAATCGCTCCAGACCTGGCAATCATCCCGTGGGAGATTTTCGCACCCTCAAGGGCGGGACCTGCCGCTGCCGAGCAGGTCAGCAAGCGCTTGTAGTTGCCGAGAAAAATCTCCCCGTTTGTACCTAAATCCATACCCAAAATCATCAAATCATCCTGCTCTGCGGCGCCAGAAGCAAGGACGGCGCTGATTAAGTCTCCGCCAATGTAGCCGGATCTATTAGGCATCACGTAGAGGAGGGCCTCAGGGTGTACCTCGAGGCCCACATCTGCTGCTTTCACGATCATGCCCTCGGTGGAAATGGGATTGAAAGGTGCTTGCGCGATGCCCCTGGGATCCAAACTCAACAATAGATGCTGCATGGTAGTATTTCCCGCAGCAACTCCGATGAAAATGTCCTCCGGTTGCAATCCGCCGACATACAAAAGACGTTTCGTGATGCGGTTTAAATCTTTTATCAAAAGTTCGTTCAGACGCTCAAGCCCCTTTGAATTCTCCTTGACGTACTGCAGACGACTGATGACATTTGAGCCGTACTTGCTTTGGCTGTTGAGACGAGAGATGGCGGCGACCTCATTTCCGTCAAGCAAGCTTATAAGCTTACCGACTAAAGTGCTTGTACCCAAATCGAAGACTAATCCGTAGCGACGGCCCCCCTCCTCCCAGGGTTGCCAAGCAAGCAAGGATTTCCCGTGAAGCACTGCAGCTCCATGAAACTGAGTTCTTGCTAGCATGTCAGGCAGGGTGCGAAGGCAGTTAAGTGGGGCAGTCAAATCGTCATAGTTAGGTCCCATTGCCAGTCTGATCCGCTCTAAATCAGCAAGTCCTCCATTGTGAGCGTCCGGGGGCAAGCTAACCAACTGCTTTTCCAGCAGAGGATCGAGATAGAAAATTGGTCTAAGTCCAGTTTGAAGAATCTGATAATAGGTATCCTCGGTCTCAGGCTCGCCGACGTAGATGGTGAGATCCTTCTTAATCTTAGTGCGGCACGCCAGCCGGACACCCGCTTTAAGCTCATCTGCGTCGAGCAGTTCTTGTGCCTCTGTGGAAGGCGGACCTATGGAAGAAAGGATCTTAACTTTACACTTGCCGCACTGCCCTAAGCCACCGCAGTCCCCTTCCAATTCCACATCCGTCTTTTGGAGAGCCTCTAAGATCGTCTTTCCCCGACGCATTTTCAACCAGAGGTCATCGGGCAAGACTTTGAGCCAAACGTGCTTCCTTTTCTGTTTTCTTTCAGGCGGTAGAGCAAAAGAACGCCGTCTCTTTTTTTTCTTTTTGTTCTTAGGCTTTTTCATCTTTGCTGGTCCTATACTAGCTCCAGCCAGCTACACTCTTCAACTGTACAGCTTCACCGACTTAGAATAAGTCGTTGAGTATTTTTTTCAAGTGCGAATAATCCGCATCCCGAATCTCTAAGGATAGTTGCAAGAATGTAGCCAGTTCATTGGCTTTGGACAACAAATCAGAATCTGACGGCTGTCTCAGATATACTATTCTCTCGTAGTGTTCAAAAAACGATTTTCTCATTTCCTCGTCATGGAGTTCGAGTGGTTCCAGGCAGTATTCCTCGAAATTCAGAATGAGGTCTCTTTCCAGAAAATAGGTGCCTGGCATCTCGTTAATGATATTCTCGTACTGTTGACTGCCAAGGAGCATTTCAAAACAGTGAAACCCTGGGACTTTAGTCACCCCTTGGTGTCTGCAGAAGTCATCGATGTCAGGAAAACAGGTCCCGTAAAGGCAGAGGATGCGTTCGTTTCTTTGTCTGGCTGATGTGATTGTCTCTGACAGCTGCCTTCTTAAGTCTTGCGGCCTCAAGTGTAGGTTGGACGGAAGGTAACTAGAACGCACGCGAGGGTATATCTCTTCCACCCCCAGGTACTTCAAGGCTGGCCTGAATACACCACATGCAATGAGTCTTGTCGATGGGCGCATCTATTTTCGTTTCGCCCCTCTTTATCATTGTTTTCAAACAGTAGTTTAATATGTGGTTTAGAGAGTTTGAATACCAGAAAACTTCTTTTTTATTTCAAGAATCAAATCCGTATCCAACAGGCCATCTCTTCCATCGTCCAGAATTTCATCGACCAGATCGTTGGCGCGGCTTAACATGCTGGGCCTGCCTCTCTCCTCCCATATATCGAAGTTACAGCGAACACTCAGATCAGGATAGAAGAATTCCTCCTTCATGTGTTCGATGGTGTGATCTTCCATAACATAATTTCCTCCCGGGCCGACTTTTTCAATCACATCGAAACCGAGAGTACCTTCGTTCACGCTGATACCCGAAAGAATCCTGTTGATCATTCCAATGATCTCATTATCTATCACGTACTGTTCGTAGGAAATCGAATTCCCTGAATCCAACATCCCAGCTGCCAAATGAATGAGATCCGCTCCATTCATGGCAACCATCAAGTTAGAGAAAGTTTTTTCACAGCCAGACTGAATGTCAGGCCTCTTGGACTCAGTAACGCCACCCGAGGCGTAAATGGGGAAATCATAAAGTTTCGCCAGTTGTACTGCAGCGGCATTCATTATTGCCATTTCAACGGAGCCCATGGTGTATTCCATATGCCGCATATCCATGGTGCTGGGCACAGCCCCATAGAGTACTTTCGCCCCGGGGGCGCATACCTGGATGATAGCTACACCCGCCAACGCCTCCGCATGCATTTGGCATAAAGTACCTGCCAGGGTAGCCGGCGCGGTGGCACCAGAGATGGGTGCCGGGGCACAGGTGACAGGGATGCCGCTGGTACCACAGATATTAAGAATCTTCAGCGTGTTAGCGTCAATGGTAAGGGGGCTTATGGGATTGCTTATTATTGAAACGAAGGGTTTTTCTCGAAGCTCTTCTTCTCCTCCCGCAATGAGTTGTGCAAGTTCCCACATTTGTTTAACACCTTCTGCATCATCACAGCCTCCCATTACATGTTTGGAGGTGAAGTTGAGGGCGTGATAGAAATCGTTGAGATGGTAGTATTGAGGCTCCAGGTCATGTGCCTGACAAGCAATAATGTAGAGACTTATATTCTCCAGTTGATTCACCAGGGTGGCGGTGTGAGCCACATCCCTCAGCATGGTGAGACGGTAACCGCCAGTGCCCATATCGAGGATACGAAATACTCGGCCTCCATTAGCGAAATGCACCATTCCTTCTCCGAGATGCACATCGTTTGTTCCGTCTCGAGAATAGAGAACGAACTGAGAGGGGGCCCGAGCCAAGACTTCATCCAACCAAGCGGCCTCAAAGCGCACTTTCTGGTCGCCCTGGTCAATAATGGCCCCTGCCGCCTTAAGTATATCGAGATAGTTTTGTTCGAGTATTCTGATCCCCACACGCTCCAATATCCGGCGGGACGTCTGGTCTATCTTTCTTACATCTTCAGGTGAAAGCGGCCTGTATGGTGGTAAACGCATTGGCATGGTGAAGCCCCGTCCTCAGCTACTTTTCAGAATCTGTTCTATCTCTTTGAGCACTGCGTCTGGTTTGGAATCCACCTCGTGTTCCAAAAGAATCCTCTTAGCCTCCATGTTGCAACGCTTGTAAAGGTCCATGGCACCTTCGTTTTCCCAGGCATCGTAGCGGGAACGGTCCAGAAGCTTCGGTAGAAACAAGGCTTCCATGAAATGATCATACGTATGATCATCCATGAGAAAAATAGACCCGGGACCGCCGCGGCCTACCCTTTCTATGGCCTCCAGAGCCAGAGTACCATCATTTACGGGGATTCCCTGGACATAGAAACGGCTCATGGCTATCAGTTCGTTGGCCATCGTAATCATCTCAAGGGAAGAGGTACTGCCATATTCCAGAAAACCCACATCGTGGATCAGGTTCGCGCGCGAGAGCATAGCCGTTATAATGGAAAACATGGCTTCAGCTCCTGCTTGGGCATCCATTACCTTGGCATCCGAGGCTCCGGCAAAGGCCCAGATCGGCAGGCCATAGATCTCGTCTCGCATGTCAGCCAAGGCGGCTTGGGTGAGACTCCATTCCGGGCAACCATAGCAGACCACGCTGGACTTCATGTCCAAGGCACTTACATTGGGACCGAAAAGAAAAGGCGAACCTTTGCCGGCAAGCTGATGCACCACCAGACCCGCCAGGTTTTCGGCGATTCCCAGGGCCATGGCCCCGGCCAGGGTTACCGGAGCGCCACCACCTGCATTGGACCCAGAGGGAAGACAAAGGGGGATCTTCTTTTGGGCGCAGAAAATGAGTTTTTCCATCACATTTTCAGGAAATAGTAAGGGGCTTATTGCCTCTGAATAATTCAGAATAAACGGTTTTCTCTGAAGCTCTTCTTCTCCTCCTACCACCAGGCAAGCCATCTCATGAATCTTGGCAATGTCTCTGCCACTATCTGCAATGAAAACGGTGGGTTTGTTGGTGTTCCTGAGCATTTCAGCAAAAACATAGACGTAGATATCATCGATTGGGGCGTCTTCAGGGTTGGCCATAGACATGGCAAAGTCGATGTTCTCCAGGCCATCCACCAAGGTGGCGAAGTTACTGACGTCTTTAAGAACCGCTCGCCTCCGTTCACCGGTCTCCAC
>CBFDBW010000197.1:0-5734 GCA_965603145.1 uncultured Syntrophobacterales bacterium | reverse complement strand
ACCTGGGGGTAAATGTCAAAGCTGACGGTATTGACGCCGGTTACAAGGACGGGGTGCTCACTGTTACTTTACCCAAGGCCGAGGAAGACAAGCCCAAGAAGATTGAGGTAAAACACTAATCACTTTCAGATGTAAGGCAGTTTAATCTGGCAAAAGGGCGGGGAAAAGACGTGTCCACTATAGGATGTGAGACGTCGGCCCCGCCAATTTTTTGATCAGTCGGTATTATTGACGAAATGGTAATTTGGACACCGTTTGCTGAAATATCCGGGTAATGCTTTCATCCCCACTTGAACAGTAGGATTAAAATTGTTATCTTTTTCAGCATCTAAGGTTCTTTTACCTAAATTGAACGATTCCAATGCAGGGGTTGGCGGAACGATCGGTTCTTTGCGGGCGGGGATAAACCCCGCCCTTACCAAAAGGGTTGACTCGCCCGTCGTAGGGGCGGGCTTTACGCCCGCCCGAATTGGTTGTTTGAGCCGCTAGATCGCTCATTTTAGGTTTTAATTAGTGTTCGGGGGAATACGTGTTCTAGGATGTCATTCTGAGGAGTCCCGCCAGCGGCGGGACGACGAAGAATCTGGAGATCCTTCGCTGCACTCAGGATGACAAACCGTCGCTTTTTTGGATGAGCCGGACCTGAGTTTGTCGAAAGGCTCAGAATGTCAGTGGGTAGTTTCCGGATCGACACTAATTGGTAGATTCCATTGAGGAAGATTTATGTCAGAAACTATCATTGTATTCGTCATAGCGGGAATCGCGCTGGCGCTGTCGGTCCGGTGGTTTTATCGGACCGTTGCCGGCAAATCTGAAGGCTGCGGTTGTGGAGAGAACTCTTGTCCTACCATCTCATCCTGTGATTCCACCACCAGCAATGCTGATAGCTGTGAGAAAATGTGATTCATGATTGCGAGGCCGCTTTTTGCAATAAAAACCCCTCAATTTCGCTGATTGACAAGTGGTTCATGGCCAATCCCAGAGTTTCGCCATCAATGCCCAAGCTGAGTCCGAGAAGCTGAGGGTAGAGAATGGAGGGTAGCTTGGCCTCAATTCCCCTTTGGGAGAGCAATATTTTTTGAACTATGTCGAACTGGATCTGACAGTAGGAACAGGCAACGCAGAGATAGTCGGCACCGGATTGCTTGGCGTCCTTGAGTTTATTTTCGGTCAAGTCCAAAGAAAGTTCGTCATTAATTCCCCACAAAGGCGAGCCACAACACTCTAATTTTGTCGACCAGTCGATACTCTGAGCTCCAGTCACCTCCACAAGTTCGTCGAACTTAGTAGGGGAGTGCGGGTTGTCAAATTGGGTAACTTCGCTTGGTCGCAAGATGTGACAACCATAATGGGTGGCGATTTTAAGGCCGTCAAAAGTCTGCACTACCTTTTCTCTTATGGCTTCAATGCCTATGTCTTCATAGAGAACCTGTAGGATGTGTCTCGCTGTAATATCTCCCTCGTATCTCAAGCCCTCTTTCTCAAGAGTTGTATTGACGTCATTCCTCAAGGAAGCGTCATCCTTCATCAGATTGTCCACATATTTCATGGTCCCGTAGCAGCAGTTGCATATGGTAAGCAAGTCCAGATTCTCTTTTTCAGAAAGGGCAAGATTTCTGGCGGTGGCCAGGACGTGGGCCTTAAAACTTATGTTTCTCAACGGGTACCCACAGCAACCAAGTTCAGGGACATCCAGCAGTCCTATGCCTAATTTCTCCATGACTGCATTGGTAGACCACTCATACTGTTTTAATACTATGGGGGTAGTGCAGCAACGCAATAAGACAAAATTCATGATCTCACCTAAGCCTTTATTTTTCTTTCTGTGCAGCCAGTTTTTCTCTTGCTTGAGCAATGGCCATGTTTTTCAGTTCATACAAAACATCAGCAACTCGCACACTTTGAGGGCAATGCTCTTGGCACTGATAACAGCCGAGGCAATCCCACAGCATCTTTGAACTAAAGATAAGATCCCAGAGTCCCATACCGGCAGCGTGCATGATTTGATGCGGTAGCAGCCCCACGTATTCTATGGGGTTTGAGTAGTTGCGAACCACAGGACATGCGTTTGTGCAGGTCACACAGCGAAAGCAATGAGAGAAGGTGTTTGCCTGCACCGATGTATGCAGGGTACTCGACCAGCCATTGTCGCTCGGCACTAAAGGTATGGTTCGATCCTGCATCTCCAGTGGTATGCCCGCGGGATAGATGGTCTCGAGCGCCAAATTAATAGGATCAGGGTAATAATTCTGCTCTAATGATTTTTCCATCAAGCCACGATAGAGGGAGAGGGGAGAAAGAACCAGAAACTCTGGCTCGCCTTTTTGCAATAAAGTCTCGCGCACATTGAACCACAATTCCTGCAGATTAATCCCAGCAGGGCAGACCACAGTGCAACGGAAACAGTTGGTACAGAGATGCAGCCCCTCTTGAATGTCCCTTATCTCTTCACGGCTGAGCTTCTTGCCTGCCGCAAGTGCCTTGACTGAGGGTATCTTTTCAGAAGGAAGAATGTTGACATTGTGCAGTGCTTCAAAGACTACGCCGACTCTGCACTGCACACTGCAGGTGCCACAGTGCATGCAGGCGTCCAACTCCAGAAGCTGTCTGGTGGCTATATTGGCAGGGTCTGATTTTCCTTTTTCCATAACCGCATTCGCCAGCAGACTCAGTGGCGTAGTAAAGATGTGGAACATCTTGCTGAAAGGAAGATAGGCCAGGCCTATGAAACAGGTCAGGAAATGTATATACCAGAGAATAGAGGAAGCATTTGCTCTGTCCAGTAGTAAGGCTGCCGGCTTGGTGACTTTTGCCAGCGTATAGCCGGTGAATCCCCATTGAGGGCGGGAGTGGCACTCAACGCAACTCATCTCATGCGCTTCTTGGCCCGCCTCCAGGGTTTCAGCATCAAAGGGTCCTTTGACCTCAGGTGAAACCACCCCGTATTTCGACACCCAGTAGGCTTCCAGGGTTCTCAGTTCTTCTTCATCGGCCTGAATGGTGTACTCCTCCACCATGTCCTGGAACTTGGAGTAGGAGGTTATTTTTGTACCCTCCAGGAGAAAACCGGAAATCATAATAATTGCCAGAATGATTATGGCGTAGAGATCCATGGGGCTGGTTCTAAGGCGGGGCATCTTGAGGATGAACCGTCTATAGATCGCAATAGCTATTCCTACAATTATGAGGATTCCGAAAAAATCTCGCAGAAAGAGAAAAGGGTTAACAGTTGAATAGTATTCCGGGAAAAGGGCAGAGGTGACTATTTTGTCGAGGCCATGCATAAGCAGTAGCAGGATAAAGCCGTAATACATACACATGTGCATGGCCCACTTGAGCAAGTCCTGCTTTAGCACTTTGACCTGCAGGAGGACGTCCAAAACAAAGACCTTCATTAAAGTGAAGATCTTTGGACTCAACAGGGTCAAAGCGATTCCTTTGGCGGCTGCAAAAACCCTCGCCGAGGGCGAAATATCTCTCGTTTCTATCGCCAGGGAATATCGAAACCAGGTCGAGACTTTGTAGATCAAGCCGAGGCCGAAAATGGCCAAAGATATGTACAAGGTAATGGTAAAAAACATAAGTTTATGTTGCCTCCCTGTTAACCGCCGGTTGCAGCAGCCAACATTTTCTTTTCCCAACCCTACTCATTCGCCACTCACTATGAGAGGCGAGTCGCTGATCCCAGGAATAGTAACCATTATGGGGCAGTGGGGCAAAGAAGCCTAGTTCGCACCGACAGAGTAGGTTTCTAAGACGCCGAAAAGTACGTTCAGTTAACATCAAACCTAGAGAAATTCCCTTGACTTAAGTCAACTTGTTAATATTGCGATGGCAAAAAAGCAGTCCAACTTGGCTTCCTGTGAATGGAGCATGTGCGGGCACATCATTTTCGGCAGGTCAAGTTGCTCCTGTGAGGACGGTGATAGCTTCAAATCTTATTGCCCTTGCTCTGGCCTCTGACCGCACGAATTACTGCAGAACTTATTTGACTTGTGCGGCATATGGTAGAAGCGATGCAATGAAAAGAGTTATCTAATCAATTGCCACGACGATAGTATAACTTATATCATACATGAAAAGTAGGTATTAGCAGAGAAATCCTTTCGTGCCACAGTGTAGACAATCAATGAGCTAGGGAAGGAAACCTTCACATTACGCTACATTGTGGTATGATGGGGGTAACCCGGATATTTCACGAGTTGCCTGCTGCGACCGTGTATCTGACCGTCCTTCCGGGCGTCCTCGGGTGTCGGATCCTGCGACGTACTATTCAAGTACGCCTCGGATCCCACTCCCTGCGGTTGCCCGGTATCACAGCCATCTCCACGGTCTCGCGACAGCAATTCATGAAACATCCGGGTTAAATAAACGGGAGAAAGTGTATGGATAGAAAAGAGTTGTCCAAGATTCGTCAGCGGCTGGGAAAGTCTCAAAAGGAAATGGCCCAACTTCTGGCAATCTCGCTCAAGGCCGTACAGAGCTTTGAGCAGGGATGGAGAAATATTCCCGCGCATGTTGAAAGGCAGGCACTATTCCTTTTGGCCATGAAGGAAGCTCAAGATGGGGGCAAATACTGTTGGGACATTCAAGACTGCCCCCCTGAAAGAAAGGAGAAGTGTCCTGCATGGGAGTTTCAAAGCGGGCATTTATGCTGGTTCATTAGCGGGACAATATGCCATGGCGAGATTCATGGAAATTGGCAGAGTAAGATGAAAATATGCAGGGAGTGCGAGGTCTTCCATGCCATGTTAGAGCTTTAGCTTTAGCCCGAATGCAACCAAGAAAGCATATCGATTGACGGATTTATGAAATATCAGGGCTATATTATTCCATGCAAGGGCCCGCCGGGGGCGCCGAGACCATCCACCCGTTTTTCAACTTCTGGATCATCTTCCAAGGGGGGAGCGTGATAGGTTTTCAGGCGGGCGTCTATGATTAAAGAGCCCCTACAGCCCCAATGTTTGCAATGAGTAAATGCACCTTGACCATAGATATCTGTGGCCGGATCTGAACGGGTGAAGGTGACCCACAGAAAGTTCTCCCAGGACCTGGCAGTAAACTCCGAGTCATCCACCACCGCGATAAGAGGAAATTTCGAGAGACCCCCAGATTGCTCTAAAAATACGCCCAGTTTTTCCAAGGTTGGGTCATGCTCGTCTCGTCCTCTTTCATGGGGCTGACTCTGAATAACTAATATACCCGGGGCAAACACTATCGGCCGACTGAAGCCATTGGGCAGAGAGAGATCGGCGGGTAGATTATTTCCCAACTCTTTCTGCTTTGGCCCGGCCACAGCAAGAACCAGCTTAGAGCCTTGATTTAAGCTAATACCAGAATAATCCAGAGTGTCCATGGTAGTGCGGGTAATAAAGTGTAGATCTCTTTTCCAGTCTGCCCTCTCAAGGATGTGCTTGAAAAAGGCAGGTATATCGTGGGTGCTGAGGCTGGGATTGTCTTCCTTGGCACAAATAATCACATATTTGGACAAGGAGGTCTGGCTGGTACCCAAGAGTAACAAACCACAGGTGATGATCTCCTGGGGTTCGCGTTCTTCTGCATAAGGCACATAGCGCTCACTGCCAATGGCCAAGAGCAGAGGATGCACCCCGGATGCATCAACGGCATGAACTTCATGTACTCCAGTAAATACAGTGGGAACCAGAGGTGCTGTAAGTTCTTGGATAAAAGTCCCGAAAACAGTGTCTTCCTGAGGAGGCCGGCCCACAGTGGT
>CBFDBW010000196.1:0-5786 GCA_965603145.1 uncultured Syntrophobacterales bacterium | reverse complement strand
GAACGTCAGGATAGTTCTGGACTCGAATTTGCTCTCAACACAGCTCGGGCGAAATTGCCTCAGGGCACCATTCGTCGGAAGGTGGAGTTGAAATGGAGGGAAGACTTCTAAACATCGGCTTTGGTAACACGGTGGTGGTGGATCGAGTAGTTGCTATTGTTTCGCCCGGATCTGCACCAATGAAGCGGCTGAAAGAGGACGCCAAGATGGCCAAGAAACTCATTGATGCCACCATGGGGCGACGCACTCGGGCAATCATCATCACCGACAGCAATCATGTCATTCTTTCCGGAGTGCAGGCTGAGACAATTGCCCAACGGTTTATGGCCGATTCTCTTGGCAAAGATGGCGATAGCAAAATAAAGTGATGGACTCTACCGGGCAACTCTTCGTGCTTTCTGGCCCATCAGGGGTGGGAAAATCAAGTTTGCGGGAAGGAGTGCGGAAGAGATTTCCCGAGCTCGCCTACTCGATTTCCTACACCACCAGGGCACCGCGCCAAGGAGAGTCAGAGGGTCGAGACTACCATTTCGTCTCATTGGAGACTTTTCTTGCGATGAAAGAGGCGGATGTTTTTGTTGAGTGTGCCCAAGTCCACGGGAATTATTACGGAACTTCTCGTTCGCAGTTAGAAAAACACCTGAATGACCGGCGGGACCTGCTTCTGGAGATTGACGTCCAGGGTGCTCGTCGGGTGAAAGAGCATTTTCCCCGCGCCTGTTTCATTTTCGTTTTGCCGCCTGATCGTGAGACTTTGAAGAAACGTCTTAGTGAAAGGGGTACCGAACAGGGGGGGGATGTGGAGGCCAGGCTAGACAACGCCTCCAGAGAACTTGGAGAGGCGTCTTGGTATGATTACTTGATAATCAATGATGTTCTGGAGGAAGCTGTAGAGGCGCTCGCAGCTATCATCCTCTCCACAGGTTGCCGGCGACAGGCCGTTCTTCCACGAGTTTTGAATCTACTTCAGCCGTCTGAATAACAGACGGATTTATTAGGTTGTACAGGTACTTCGCTTCGACACCTGCTGTCCGGTTGTCCTAAAATCTGCACTTCACATGACAGAGATTATTTACGGCATTCATCCCATCCGCGAAGCGCTTACAGCTCGTGGCCACAGGGTCAGGGAAATCTGGGTAAGCCGGAGTGGACAGAACCGCACTGTTGCGGAAATCCTCGCCCAGGCGAGGGAGCTCGGCATCAAAATCCGCTCCCACGAGCGGCAACGCCTGGACGCCAGGGCAGGGACCACTGCCCACCAAGGAATTGTAGCTCTCCTCTCTCCTTCTTCATTCGTCGATCTGGATGACATCCTCGAAGCGGCCCAGCGTGACGACCCTGCACTTATCTTAGTATTGGACGGTATCCAGGATCCCCGGAATCTAGGTGGTCTCATACGTACCGCATATGTCTGTGGAGTTCACGGAGTGGTGGTGCCAAAAGATCGGGCTGCCTCTCTGACTGCTGCGGTAGCCAAGGCCTCAGCCGGCGCTCTTGAGCACATGGACGTTGCTCGGGTCACCAATTTGAAGCGAACCCTGGAGCTTTTCAAAAAACAAGGAATCTGGGTGGTGGGATTGACCATGGAAGCGGACCGGTTTCTTTATGAACTCGATCTCTGTCAGCCGACGGCTCTGGTGATCGGCGGAGAGGCCAAAGGCATCCGACCGCTGGTGAGGCGGACTTGCGATCTACTCGCTGCAATTCCCCAGCAAGGCCGGCTCGATTCGTTCAATGCTGCAGCGGCTGGTGCTATGGCTTTGTATGAGACAATGCGTCAACGACTTACGGTCGCTCTCCAAAAATAGCAGTTCCCACTCGAATCAGTGTTGCGCCTTCCTCGATGGCTGCCTCAAAATCGCCAGACATACCCATGGACAGTTCATGCATTTCAACATCAGGTAACTGAGCCTCGGCTATCTCCTGGCTCAGCTCTCTCAGCCGGCGAAAGTGTGGTCTGGCACGTTCCGGATCGTTGAAGAAAGGCGGCATGGTCATAAGCCCTCGGATTTGTAGATTAGTGAATTCGGAGATCTCTCGGATTAGTTGGCTGCACTTGGCCGGATGAACCCCACCCTTGCTAGCTTCACCGGCGAGGTTCACCTGGATGATGATGGGAAACACTCGCCCTAAAGGTTGAGCGCGGCGGTTCAATTCAGTAGCCAGTTTCAGAGTATCGACAGTTTGAATAAGGTCGAAGAGCTTAACCGCATATTTTGCTTTGTTACTCTGCAAACGCCCAATGAAATGCCAACTTGCCTGGCCTCCCACCTGTTCGATTTTGTTTCGGGCTTCTTGGACGTAATTCTCTCCCAATATTTGCAGACCCGCTGATACCGCTTCCTTGATACGCTCAACCTCTACGGTCTTAGTGACACCGACCAGTTTGACCGACTCGGGTGAGCGGTTCGAGCGGATGGCAGCATCCGCTACCTGCTCTCTGACCCGGGCGAGGTTCTTTGCAACTGACATTTTCTCACCACTGAATTTTGGAGGGGCTAGAAAGGATCGGCAACTCGATGACGACGTAATAACTCCACGGTCTCGCAGAGGGGCAAACCCACCACGTTCGAGTAAGAACCCTCGATCCGTTGAACCAAACAACCGCCAATGCCCTGAATACCATAAGCGCCAGCCTTATCCATAGGCTCACCAGTTGCAATGTAGCCTTCAATATCTGCAGCGCCGAGCCTTCTCATAAAAACCTCGGTCTCAACTGCTTGGTTCTCCTCCACCCCACATTGTGCGTGTAACAGGCAGACTCCGGTAATGACATGATGGCTGCGCCCGCTTAGGCGGGAAAGCATGGCTGTGGCCTCAGTTAAGTTGACTGGTTTTCCCAAGATTTTCTCATCAACAACGACGATGGTGTCTGCCGCCAATACCCATTGTTGGGGGTACCGTTGCGCCACCTCCTTGGCTTTCTCTTCGGCGTAATAGGTGGCGTGACCTCTCGGTTCCATGCCGCTTTGGTTGGTTTCCTCCAGTCTGCTGGGAATGACCGTGAAAGAGAACCCGAGCTGGCGCAAAAGTTCTCGACGCCGCGGATAACTTGAGGCGAGGATAAAGGCTTCATTCTTATTGTTCTTGTTCATTTCGCTCAGATGTTGTCTCCCCGTCTACCTTTGGCAACTTGAAAAGTTTGCGGGCGTTTAAGGTCGTCTGCATGGCCACCTCTTCTAAAGGGAGATTTCGTAGTGATGCAATTTTTTCTGTAGTGTGGATGAGAAAAGCTGGCTCGTTTCGTTTTCCTCTTTTGGGTACCGGAGCCAGAAAAGGGGCATCGGTTTCTAGGAGCAACCGGTCAAGAGGACATTGCCGGGCCACATTCTGCAGGATTTGCGCTTTAGCAAAAGTCACCGGACCTGCGATGGAGAGATAAAAGCCCAGATCTAAACATTTTTTTGCGAAGGACCAATCACCTGAGAAACAATGCATGGCCCCACCTATTTCCCAGGCTTTCTGTTCTCGCAAAATCTGCAAAACTTCTTCGTGAGCCTCCCGGTCATGGATTACAACGGGCAACCCCAGCTGTCGGGCCACATTGAGCTGTTCATGCAGACAGGAGATCTGTACTGGCCGCGGTGTATAGTTGCGGTAGAAGTCGAGGCCGATCTCGCCGTAAGCTACCACCTGCGATTTACGGCCCAGGGTCAGCAATTCTTGGAAAACCTTGGACGAGAGGGCGCAGGCATTGTGGGGATGGATGCCTATGGTGGCGTAAATCTCTCCGTTGGCCTCAGCCAGAGCAATGGCCCGCCGGGAGGTGGGAAGGTCGATGCCTATGGTAATGATTTGCTGAACACCCACCTGCCTTGCTCTCGCCAAAATACCCTTTTGCTCTGCGACCAAGTCCTCAAAGTCTAAATGGCAATGGGTGTCAACAAGCATGTTTAGTTACAGTAGGTTACGAGAAAGTAATCTCGGCATTTTGGCTTACCAGAGCCGTCATCATAAATCCGAAATTCTCCTTCGGAGTCCCACCCTTCGGGCGGGTTCCCGGTCTGGTCCTTAGGACTCCCCACCCTACGGGCGGGTCCCCAGTTTCGAAACAATTTTCAAATTTCCAAAATCAGAATGACCAAAACTTGATACTTTGGAGTATTAGTTTGTTTTGAATATTGGAGAATTTGAATTTCGAATTTGATCGCGGCTTCGCCGCGCTCCGGCTGCACTATAGGAAGAAAAGCTAGGGGTGTCAACGATTGGGGTGATATTTGTGGTTTAATCTCGCCCACTGTTGGGATAAAACAAGAAAAAGGAGCAATGCAGATGGAATTATTTTTGATTCTCGGAGCCGGACGCTTCGGATCCCTGGCAGTACGAAGAATTTTGGCGCGAAAGAAGGTCCCCCGCCTGGTGGTGGTGGACCGAGATGGACACGCTTTGGAAAAACGAAGAGAGAATTCAGTCGAGACAGTTGAGCAGGATGCCATCGATTTCCTTGTTCACTATCCGGGTCTTGGTTCCGAATGGATCGTTCCGGCCATTCCGGTGCACGTTGCCTTTGCCTGGCTGTGCCGACAATTGGCCAGAGAGGGGACAGTTACTCAACTTGCAGTTCCATTCATACTCGACCAAAAAGTCCCCAATTCTCTACGAGCAAAGACGGGGGCTCTCTATGCCAGCTTTGCCACCTTTCGCTGTCCTGACGACTGCGATGAACCGGATGAGAGTTGCACGGTGACAGGGGAGGTTCGTGAAGCTAATTTGTTTGATGTTGTTCGGAACATAGAGGTGGAGGGCTATGTAACCTTGGTGGTCCGCAGCCATCAACTGGCGCCGGGGGTGGGCGGTTACCAGTTGTCAGTTCTTTGGCGGCTCCTTGAAGAGGCGCGATCAACAGAGAAGGACATCTTGGTTGCCACTGCCTGTCGCTGTCACGGGGTGATCGATGCACTACGATGGGAGTCCACTAGGTGATAAGCACAGAGCACTACCAAGTTATTTGTTATCCGTTATTAGTTATACGGCAAAGACGATGCTGAATGACTGGGAAGTTCTTTCAGATACACCCATAGTTCAGGGCACCGAATAACGATTAACGAATAACGAATAACTCCTTTGTCTCGCTCGTCTCGCCCGACATCCCGTCTCGAAACGCAAAGCTCTTAGAGCTTTGCGTTAATCATTGACGCTCTTGATTGATGTCGCTATACTTTCGAAAAAGTCAAATAGTAAAAGGGGTTATGGGAGTGGCCAACTGCAGCGACTATGATGGGGAGGATCAATGAGCGAAACTGGACATGCAGTGCTGGATGCGATTCGCTCTAGAAGAAGTATTAGACAATATAGCGACGACCCGGTAAGCGACGACAAGGTGAGAGCTATCTTGGAGGCGGGTCGCTGGGCTCCCTCCGGATTGAACAACCAGCCATGGCGCTTCGGTGTGGTTCGAGATCCGGAATGTAAGAACACAATTTCGGAACTGACCCGCTACCGGGAGATCATTCGCAACGCCCCGGTTATTATTGCGGTCTTCATGGATAATGATACTGGTTATGACCGGGTCAAAGACTGCCAGTCTATAGGTGCCTGCCTGCAAAACATGTGGCTGGCCACTCACACTTTGGGTCTGGGAGGCGTCTGGCTCGGTGAGATTTTGAAGAACAAAGAGAGGGTAGCTGAGATTCTTGAAACACCCGAGTCATATGAACTCATGGCGGTTTTCGCAGTTGGACATCCGAAACATCGGCAGCAGAAATCCCATCGGAAAGAGCTATCAGAACTCATCTTCAAAGAATTATGAAGAGAGAATCAGGCAGTAAAGGGTGTAGGGACGGCGT